>NZ_SMKR01000062.1 GCF_004348725.1 Kribbella turkmenica | reverse complement strand
GCCACCCTCCTTCCCAACGCCGACCCCCACCCCTGGCAATTCGGCGGCCGCCGCTAGATCGGTGACGCTCAGGGAGCGAGCCGCCGCCCGCCAGCGGACGGCGCACGACATCCTCCGCGACCTGGACCTGCTGGGCCGTTGGAGCAGGTACGGCGATCCGGTCGTCGTCGGGTCCGTGGCCATCGGCGTCGTCGTACCGCCGGACATCGACCTCGAGATCTACTCGGACGAGCCGCGAGTCGCCGACGGGTTCGCCGTGATGGCACCGCTCGCCGAACTGCCGAGCACGCGCCGGATCACGTACCTGGATGCGCGGGACCGGCACGAGCAGGGGCAGTACTGGAAGCTCGAGTACGAGTTGACGGCCGATGCGACCTGGACGATCGACATGTGGGTGTTCGACCGCGCCGCGCGGGGCGCCGATCTCACGACGGCGGTTCGGGAGGCGCTGACGGACGAGACCCGTGACTACATTCTGACGATCAAGGAAGAGGCTGCGGCTCTCGGGGAGCGCGCGTACGGGTACTGGCTTTACCAGGCTGTGCTGGATGCCGGCGTACACAGCTACCCGGACTTCAAGGCATGGCTCGGTGAGCGCAACATCTACGAGCGCACGTCGTGGGCGCCCCGGAGGACTTTGTAACGGAGGTGAGTGGCGTCTCGGCCCTCCAGGATGCGGAGTAGCTCCAGTTCTGCGGGGTGGGCGTTGAACAGGCGGCGGCCGGTGCCCAGGAGGACTGGGACTACGTGGAGTTCCAGTTCGTCCAACTGGTCGGCGGCCAGGAGGGACTGGGCGGTGGCGGCGCCGTGGACGAGGATGGCGCGATCGCCGGCGGCGGCTCGGGCGTCCGCGACGCAGGTCTCGAGGTCGGTGTAGAACTTCGCGGTGCCGGGTGGGACGTCGGCCTCGTCGACGTGGTGGGTGAGGACGTGGATCGGGACACCGTCGTGATGGTCGCCGTTCCAGCGGCCGGCGAGCTCGAACGTACGACGTCCCGCGATGACGGCCCCGGTCGCCAGCGCCTCACCCACGACCTGCCCGTTCACCCCCGGCTTCATCCGGTCGTCCAGCCAGTTGAACAACCGGCCGCCGCCGCGGCCCAGCTCCTGTCCAGGCTTGTCGTCCGGCCCGGTGATGAAGCCGTCCAGGGACATCGACATGTACAGCCGGATCGGTCCGCTCATGACGTCCACCCAACCGCGCCCAGCTTTCAAAGCCCTTTCACGTCGGGATCCAGGCGGGCCACCAGGGCGGGACGTTGCCGGGGCAGATACCGGGGGATGCGGCCGGGGTGCCCTGCCAGGAGAACAGGGCCAGGTCGGCGATCGCGATCGCGATGGCGGCGGCGACCAACGAGAAGAGGAAGGTCTTACCGGCGTACCGGAAGACCAGGTTGAACAGCACGAGGTTCACGATCAGGGCGAGCGGCAGGCCGAGGAAGAGCAGGGTCAGCCCGTTCGGAACGCTGCCGGCGACGTCGACCCGGCATTCCTTCCACGCCCGCGACGTGATCACGATCAGCCCGAAGGCCGCCCCGCCCCCGACGACGACGGTCAGGAACTTCTCGCCCCGGCTCCCCTTCGCAGCAATCGCCATGTGGATCACCGTAAGTGATGCCGGCGTCCACTTCAGCTCGAACAGCCCAGCAGCGCCACGACGACGCGGGTATCCAACGGGCTCCTGCGGTGCTGCGGCGGCGCTCCGGCACCGCAGTCACGCGCAGCCATGGATTCGGCCCCAGCGGAACTTCCAGCTCTCCGGGCCCATCCGGGCGGGCCCCGGCGCCGAATGCTTGCAAAGAATTCGTCTGAGAGAGGATCGATCATGAACTTGCGTCGTACGATGTTCACCCTGGCGGCGGCTGCTGTCGTTTCCCTGGCCACCGCGGTTCCGGCGCACGCCGATCAGAAGGTGACGTTCAAGCTGGACGAACTGAACGGCAGCGGCTCCCAGGCCACCGCGACCCTCACGGCACGCGATGACGGCAGTCTGCACGTGAAGATCACCGGCGACGGGTTCACGCCGAACTCGCCGCACGCTCAGCATATCCACGGCGCGGCGCACAGCCGCAACTTCTTCTGTCCGCCGGCCAGCGCGGACAAGGACGGTGACGGTCAGATCGCCACCGAGGAAGGACTCTCGCAGTACGGTGACGTGTTCGTCTCGCTGACGACCAAGGGCGACACCTCGAAGAAGAGTGGGCTGGCGGTCGACCGGATGCCGGTCGCCGACGAAAGTGGCCGACTCAGCTACGAGCGGACGATTCCGGCCAGCGGGCTGCCGGCCGGGACGATCGACAGCCTTCAGCACCTGCACATCGTGCAGCACGGCCTCGATGTCAACGGCAACGACAAGTACGACATGGCCGCGCTCGGCGAGTCGGTGTTCGCCAAGTCCCTCGGAGTGAGCGGGATCCCGGAGGAGGCGACCAACCCGGCTACCTGCGGCGAGGTCGCTGCGACCGGTGGCGTCGAGACCGGCGCCGACAGCACCGGCGGCGTCGAGAACCTCGGCCTGTTCGCCGCCGGAGGCATCGCACTGCTCGGAGCCGGCGCGGTTCTGACGGTGCGCCGCCGTGTCCGGGTCACGGCCTGACGCGATGTTCAGCTTCCTGCCTGCTCGCGGCCGGAGGCGCTGACCGGCTGTTGCGGCAGCGGCTCTCGCGGCCGCAGGTGTGGCGGCCGTCGTACTGGCGGTGGTGACGCAGCAGCCGTCACCACCGCCAGTACCCGGCGCCACCGGGACCGCGCCGACTACGATCGCCACTGCCACCACCATGCCACCGGCTCGCCCGGCAACACCTCCGGCCAAGAACCGGGCCCTGCCGTTGGCACTGGATCGGTCCGAGCCGGTTCGGATCGACATCCCGCGGATCAAGGCGTCGTCGGCACTGGAAGACCTGGAACTGGACGACGCCGGCGTCATGACGGTGCCGGTCGACCCGGACAAGGCGGGATGGTTCACGCCATCCCCGACACCGGGTGTGATCGGCTCGTCGGTCATCGCCGGGCATGTCACCTGGAACCGGCGCCCGGTGGTGTTCTTCCGGCTCGGGGAGTTGCGCCGAGGAGACCGGATCGATGTCGCCCGCGAGGACGGCACCACCGCGACCTTCACCGTGGACCGGATCGGCCGGTTCGCCAAGGACAAGTTCCCCACCAATGAGGTGTACGGGGCATCAGATCAGGCCTCGCTGCGGCTGATCACCTGTGGCGGCAGCTACGACAAGGCCACCCGCCGCTACAGCGACAACGTCATCGTCTGGGCGAACCTGACCTCTTCCCGGCATCGCAACTAACAGCTCCGCAGGGTGGGCGCGGGTCGACTCATCTCGGACCGCGCGGGTACCCGGAGCAGCGATTGCCGACGGTCGTAGTGCGCAAAGGGGGCGGTTTCAAGGGGTCGTTGCGCACTGCCTTGGTTTCTAGGTGGTGAGTAGATCATGCAGGCGCTCGGCTGGGTGTCCCAGCCGAGCGTTTTGCCTGACCGCCGGCTGTCCTTCCGGACATGACTGTCGAACAACGTCATCCCGACCGCAACGAACCACCGCGACTTCGCCGCAGGCGACCCTGAAGGCGATCATGTCCGCGACGACTACCCGCCCGATGCCCCGAACCCGCCAAAAGCTCAGTAGCGCCACCGCAACGCGCGAACCCGGTCCTCCAGTGACAACGCGCCCAATGCCTCCGCGTCATGACGCCGGACGGCGAGGAACGGGTCGACGATCGCCTCACCGAGAGCGCCGCGGATCACGGTCGACCCTTCGAGCGCGACGAGCGCGTCCTCCAGCGTGCGCGGCAGTCGGCGCACACCCATCCGCTCGCGCTCGGAGTCCGAGTACGTCGCCGGGTCGTGGTCCACCCCCGCGGGCAGCACCGTCTTCCGCTCCAGCCCGGTCAGCGCACTCGCGATCACGGCCGCGGCCGACAGGTAGGCGTTCCCCGACGGGTCGCCGATCTTGATCTCGCAGTTGGCCGAGTCCGGGCGGCTCGTGATGCTGCCGGGCACGTAGCGCAGCGCGGCCTCGCGATTCTCCGGTCCCCAGCACGCGAAGGCTCCGGCCCAGTTCCCCGGCACGCGTCGATCGGCGCTGACCACACTCGGCGCGAGTACGCCGGTCAGCCCGTCGACCTCGGCCAGCACGCCCGCGATCAGGTGCCGCGCGTGCTCCGACGGACCGCCGCCGTCCCCGAACGGTACGCCGTTCAGCGTCGCGGAGAAGTGGATGTGCGCGCCGTTGCCGACGGACCCGGCCACCGTGATCGGCGCGAACGACACGAGCAGGTCGTGCCTGCGAGCCACCCGGTGTACGACGAGGCGCGCGAGCTGCGACTGGTCAGCCGCGGTGACCGGAGATGCGGGCGGCAGCGCAACCTCGAACTGACCCTGGGCGTACTCCGGATGCAACTGCTCCGCCGGCACCCCGGCCGCATCGAGCGCCTCCAGCAGTTCGACCGCGAAGTCCTCCAGTTTCAGCGTCGCCAGTACGCCGTACGCCGGGCCGAGCGTCGCCACCTGGGGATCGCCGGGATCACCGGTGAACACGGTGAACTCGAGCTCGAACCCCAGCTTCACGTCGAGCCCGGCCGCGACCGCCCGTTCTGCCTGCCGCCGCAGCGCGGCCCGCTGGCAGATGTCGATCGGCTCGTGGTCCTGGGACAGCTGATCGGCCGGCGCCCAGAAGACGGTGTGGTCCGGGCCGAGCGGCGCGGCCGCGGCGAGGTCGGGTATCAGCCGGTTGTCGCCGACCGGCCCGTTCACCGCGGGGGACGAGGTGACGCCGTCGTCGGTGCACATGATCGCGAACACCGGCGACAGACCGACTCCGTCGCGGGCCGCGATGCGCAGCCGCTGGGCCGGCACCGACTTGGCCCGGGTGATGCCGGCATTGTCGACAATCGACGTGATCAGCATCCGCAGCCCGCCGTCGAGCAGCGCGTTGACCTGGTCCGCGGGCTGGAGACTGTCGGTGATGGACACGCTCACCTTGGTACCACGTCAGCGGACGAGCAGGCGTTGGCGACGATCGCGGTGGCGGCGGCGAGCAGGGCCCGGAGCTCGGCCGAGTACATCTCGAGGACCAGCCGGAGCAGACCGCCGAGCTGCTGATCAGCCTGCTCGACGGCCAGCACCCAGGAGTCGCTCCAGCAACCGCGGATCCGTCGGCCAGGCGTTCAGCAGGGTCTCGCGGGGAATCGAGCGGGCGGCGTACCGCAACAGCAGGACCACCGCGACGACATCGTCCAGCGGGCCGATGACGGGTAGGAACTCAGGCAGCAGGTCGATCGGTGACAGCACCCAGAGCGCCGCGACCAGGAGGGCGATCCTAGCCCGCCGAGGTACGTCGGGATGCTTGCGCAAAGCCCGCGCGGCCGTCACGCACGAGGGCAGGAACTCGGCCACCTGCCGCAGCAGACCATCCGGCAGCCGGTGCGCGAACAGCATCATCAGCCCGCAACTGACTGCCCACAGCCCGACCACCACCCCGGCGACGACCAGTGCCTCGACCACGGCTCAACGATAATCGGGGCGTGAGTGACCTCAGGTGTGGGCACAGGCGGTAACTGTGGAGCGCTGGCCGAAGAGTTCGTACCGGGTAGGGATCTCGGGCTGGCGGTACGCGCCCTGGCGGAAGGTCTACTACCCGGAGGGCCTGCCGCAGCGTGCCGAGCTCCAGTACGCCTCCCGGAGACTCAACTCGATCGAGCTGAACGGGTCGTTCTACTCGTTGCAGCGCCCGTCGTCGTACCAGCGGTGGTACGACGAGACGCCGGACGGCTTCGTGTTCGCGATCAAGGGTCCGCGGTTCGTCACGCACATGAAGAAGCTGGCCGACGTGGACGCGCCGCTGGCGAACTTCTTCGCCTCCGGAGTACTTGCGCTCGGCAACAAGTTCGGACCGGTGCTCTGGCAGCTCCCGCCCACCCTCGGGTACGACGCCGACCGGCTGGCAGCGTTCTTCGACTCGCTGCCGAGGACGACCGCCGAGGCCGCGGAGGTTGCCAAGGGTCACGACGAGCGGATGGAGGGTCGCGCGCTGCTGGAGTGCACGGTCGACCTTCCGCTCCGGCACGCGATGGAAGTACGGCATGCGAGCTTCGAGACCAGGGAGTTCCTCGACCTGCTGCGCCGGCACGACATCGCGGTGGTTTGTGCGGACACGGCCGGCAAGTGGCCGATGTTCGACGATGTCACCACTGACTTCGCCTATGTCCGCCTCCACGGCGCCGAAGAGCTCTACGTCAGCGGGTACGACGACAAGGCGCTCGACCACTGGGCCCGCAAGATCAGAGCGTGGAAGCGCGAGTCCTTCGTCTACTTCGACAACGACGTGAAGGTGCGGGCGCCGTTCGACGCGGAAGGCCTGGCCCGGCGCCTGAAGATCAGTTCGGCCTGACGAACTGGTCGGCGACCTCAGAACAGCCGGGCCGTCACCGGCTCCTCCAGGTCCAGCAGGAACTGCTGCCGCTCGAGCCCGCCCGCGTAACCGGTCAGCGAGCCGTTCTTCCCGACCACGCGGTGACACGGGACGACGATGCACAACGGGTTCTGGCCGACCGCCTTCCCGACCGCTTGCGCGGTTTCACCGAGCCGTGTTGCGATCTCGCCGTACGATGTGGTCGCGCCGTACGGGATCCCCTCGATCACGGACCACACGCGGAGCTGGAAGTCGTCACCGCGCAGGGCAGTCGGAAGGTCGAACGAGGTCCGCTCACCGGCCAGATAGTCCGCCAGTTGACGAGCGGCCCCGGCGATGACCGGGTCGGTCGCCTCGGCCCGGTCACCGAGGGTTTCGGCGGCCGGCCTCACCCAGTGGTGCGGGAAGTAGACGCCGGCCAGGGCGTCGTCCGAGGCGACCAACGTGAGGTCACCGATCCGGGTGCTGACGATCGCGTGCCTGTTCATGCCGATGGAACGGATCCGCACCCGGATGTGTGCGGCCTCAGGAGCTGACGCGGTCCCGGGTCCGGCTCCGGAACTCCCGGCCGATCGTGGTCACGTCCGCACGGGCCACATCGGTCACCGCGATTCCCGGCTGACCGTCCGCCGGGCCCTCGGCCACCAGGTTGCCGCGCGGATCGATCACGCTCGACTCCAGACCGCCGTCCGGATTGGCCGCCGCGGCCAGGCAGATCCAATAGGTGTTCGTCACGGCGATCCCGCGGCTCTGGACCCCGATGTGCTCGTTCTGCGGGATGTGGCTGCAGTACGACACCAGTACGCCGTCGACGTCGAGCCGGTCGTACTCGGTGAACAGCTCGGGAAAGAGAACGTCCAGCCCGAGCGCGAGGCCGAACCGGTACCCGTCGACCTCGAAGGTCACGGGCTCCGTGCCCGGGGTGTACATCCAGGTGATCTTGGTGGTCGACAGCATCCTCTCGTCGTACCGGGCGACCACCGTTCCTTGGTCGGAGACGACGTACATGCTGTTGTGCGGGCGGGTCCCGTCGGGCAGTTGGTGCACCGAGGGGATCACTGTCCACACCCTGAGCTCACCGGACAGTGCGGCGATCCGGTCGAGCTCCTCCTGCAGGACTGTCCAGTCGGCCCTGCTCCAGTCGGAGGGGCCGATCTCGTCCGGACCGAGCTCGGACATGACGCGCTTGCTGGGGAAGCAGATCGCGCCCTCGGTGAAGTGCACCAGGCGCGCGCCCGCGTCAGCGGCCCGCCTCATGAGGTCGCGGACCTCGGCGCCGCTGCCACGCAGCAGCGTCGGGTCGGTCGGGTCTTCGTGAACCGTCGACTGGGCGACGGCGATGCGTAGGGTCTTTTCCGGCATGTCTGGTTCTCCTGAGGGAGTCGGACGGAAGTGCCGGAGGGCAGCCGTGTAGGACTCGCCCGTCTTGGCGGCGCGGGCTCGAACCCGTCGCTTGAAGTTCCTGTGCGCTGTCATCTGGCCTTCCACGCACTCGCACGCGATCCCCCAGCAACCCCGCCGAGGCGACAGACCAGGACGAGCGACCCGAGACCAGGAGTCCCTTTGCCTTCTCGGCGTGACCGGGCTGGGGCCGGTCGACGAAGGTGAGGCGCGGGCCGCGCCGGGCTCATATGCTTCCTCAGCGGGCGCGCGGTCGTCAAACGCCCACGCCGTACCCCGGCGGCATAGGGCGCGCACCGATGCGGTTGTCTTGGGGGGACGGGTCGACGAGGTTGGGAGCAGAGGGTGAGCATTCGCGTCGGGTACAAGGCGTCGGCGGAGCAGTTCGGGCCGCGGGACCTGGTGGAGTACTCCGTCCGGGCCGAGGAGCTCGGGCTCGACAGTGTGACCGTGTCGGACCATTTCCTGCCGTGGCGGCACGAGGGCGGGCACGCGCCGTTCGCGCTCGCCTGGCTGGCGGCCGTCGGTGAGCGGACCGACCGCGTGCTGCTCGGGACGTCGGTGCTGACGCCGACCTTCCGGTACAACCCGGCGGTGATCGCGCAGGCATTCGCCACCTTCGGCGTGCTGTACCCGGGCCGGGTGATGCTCGGTGTCGGCACCGGCGAGGCGCTGAACGAGATCGCCGTGTCCGGAATGGAGTGGCCCGAGTTCAAGGAGCGGTTCGCCCGGCTGCGGGAGGCGGTGCAGCTGATCCGCGACCTGTGGACGAAGGAGGGGGTCAGCTCCGAGGGCCCGTACTACCCGACGGTCGACGCGTTCATCTACGACCGCCCGGAGACCCCGCTCAAGGTGTACGTCGCGGCCGGCGGACCGCTCGTGGCCAAGTACGCCGGTCGCGCGGGCGACGGCTTCATCGCGACCTCCGGCAAGGGCATGGAGCTCTACACCGACAAGCTGATGCCGGCCGTTCGCGAGGGCGCCGAGAAGGCCGGGAAGAACTTCGAGGACCTGGACCGGATGCTCGAGGTCAAGGTCTCCTACGACCGCGACCCGGAGCTCGCGCTGGAGAACACCCGGTTCTGGGCGCCGCTGTCGCTCACGCCGGAGCAGAAGCACTCCGTGACCAGCGCGACCGAGATGGAGCGGCTCGCCGACGAGCTGCCGATCGAGCAGGTCGCGCAGCGCTGGATCGTCGCGTCCGACCCCGAAGAGGTGCTCAAGCAGCTCCGGCCGTACGTCGACGCCGGCTTCAACCACTTCGTCGTCCACGGCCCGGGGAACGATCAGGAGCGGTTCCTGACCCAGTTCACCGAGGACGTCCTCCCACTGCTGCGGAAGCTCGCCTAACGGTACAGCCCGGGTAGCGGTGCGGCTCGGCCTAGCGCAGGTCCTCCGAGAAGGCCTTGCCGGCCTGGGTGAGCAGCGGAACTGCGCGTTCGAGCAGCTCTTCCGACATCCGGCCGGCCGGCCCGGAGATCGAGAGTGCCAGCCGGGACGGTGCCTCGGGCACCGCCACGGCGACGCACCGGACGCCGAGCTCCTGCTCGCCCTCGTCCGTGGCGTACCCATGCTCCTCGGCGCTGCGCAGCTGTGCCGCGAACGCGTCCGGGTCGGTGATCGTGTTCTCGGTGTGCTTCGGCATGCCGGTGCGATGGAGAAGTTCGCGCACCTCGGCCTCTGGCAGCTGCGCGAGGATCGCCTTGCCGACGGCGGTGCAGTGCGGCAGCACCCGGCGGCCCACCTCGGTGAACATCCGCATCGAGTGCCGCGACTGCACCTGCGCGAGGTAGACGATCTGGTCGCCGTCGAGCATCGCCATGTTGGCCGACTCGCCGAGCTCGTCGACGAGCCGGGTCAGGTGCGGCCGGGCCCAGACGCTCAGCATGTGCGACGAGCTCTCGCCGAGCCGGATCAGCCGCGGGCCGAGAACGTACTGCCGGGACGGCTCCTGGCGCAGGTAGCCCAGGTCGACGAGCGTGCGGACCAGCCGATGGATCGTGGGCAGCGGCAGGCCCGAGGCCGTGGCGAGCTGGGACAGGCCCATCATTCCGCCGGCGTCGGTCATCGTCTCGAGCAGCCCGAAGGCGCGCTCGATCGACTGCACGCTGCCGGAGCGGCCCTTGGCTTCGCTGTTCTCCACCACCGCAGCCTCCCTTTCCGGATCATGGAAGTTTAGCGACAGATAGCGGATATTGCGGCTTCCGCAGAGTAGACATTACTATCCGCAATACGGAAACCCCCGTCAAGGTGAACGAGGTGTGCTCTGATGACTCACGTGGACGATCTCGCCGGCGAGCTGGATCGGCTGCTCGCCGCGGCCGATGCGGAGTTGGTGGCGCGGTACCCGGGTGAGCGCGGGGTGCGGCAACCCGTGCACACCGTCTACGTCCCCGCCGACCGGTTCCACGCCGACACAGTGCGCGAGTGGGGCGAGCAGGCGAAGGCCGCCTTCAAGGCCAATGACCTCTCCGAGGCGGTGGACCTGCCGCCCGGGCTCGCCGACCGGGTGAGCGCCAAGCTCGACCGGGAGCCGATCGAGGACCTGCGGATCGACTTCGAGGACGGCTACGGGACCCGGCCCGACCAGCAGGAGGATGCGGCCGCGGTCGACGCGGCCCGCGCGCTGGCGAAGACGATCAGCGACGGCACGGCGACGCCGTACCACGGCCTGCGGATCAAGTCCCTGGAAGCGCCGAGCCGCCGCCGCGGCCTGCGCACCCTCGATCTCTTCATCGGCGAACTCTCGGGTGCGATCACCGACGGTTTCGTGGTCACACTCCCCAAGGTCACCTCCGTCGAGCAGGTCGAAGCAATGCTGCTCGTATTGTCGACAATCGAACGAGCGCACAACCTGCCTGACGGATCACTCAAGTTCGAGATTCAGGTCGAGACCCCCCAGGCGATCCTCGGCGCCGACGGCACCGCGCTGATCGCGCGGATGATCAAAGCCGGCGGAGCCCGGGTCACCGGCCTGCACTACGGCACCTACGACTACTCCGCCTCGCTCGGTGTCGCGGCGGCTTACCAGAGCATGGATCACCCGGTCGCCGATCACGCCAAGGACGTCATGCAGCTGGCGGCCGCCGGCACCGGCGTGTTCGTCTCCGACGGTTCCACGAACGTCCTCCCGGTCGGCGATCGCGACGCCGTGCACGCCGCCTGGCGCCTGCACTTCGGCCTGGTCCGCCGATCGCTTGCCCGCGGCATCTATCAGGGCTGGGACATGCACCCGGCCCAGCTCCCGACCCGCTACGCCGCGACGTACCTCTTCTACCGGGAAGGCCTGGAGACGGCCGGTGCCCGGCTGCGCGCGTACGTCGACGGCGGCGACTCCGGCTATTTGGACGAGCCCGCGACGGCTGCCGCGCTCGCGGGCTACGTACTGCGCGGCCTGGAATGCGGTGCCGTCGACCCGGCGGAGGTGGACGCGCTGACCGGCGTGGACGCCGCGGGTCTGGCGACGTTGGCCCGGAGACCGGTGCGGTCGTGAGCACACCCGGCTAGCCTCGCGACATGCGACTGGTAGCCGAGTTCACCACCGAGCCCTTCGATGTCGACGGGCAGCCGCCCGCGCATGCCACCGAGGCGTTCGAGGCTGCACAGCGGGCGGGCCTCGAGAGCGACTTCGGGCCGCTGGGTACGTCGGTCCGCGGTGAGGACGACGTGTTGTTGCCGGCGTTGTCCGGCGTACTCCAGGCTGCCTTCGCGCACGGCGCCACCCAGGTGACAGTGCAGGTGCGCCAGGACGGCGTGGTCAAGGTGTCCCGTGAGGCCGGCGGCCTGAGCGGGTTGCTGGCGGAGGTTGCGGCCGAGCTCGGTGGGTCGTTGAGTGGGTTGTCCCGAGGTGAGAAGCAGCGCGCTGTGCTGCTACTGGAGGCCAAGGGAGCGTTCGAGTACCGCAAGTCGGCGGAGATCGTGGCGGAGGCCCTCGGCGTCACCCGCTTCACCGTCTACAACTACCTGAACAGGGCGCGCGACTGAGAAATTCAACAAACTGTTGACGGGCCATCGGGTGGCATGCGACTCTCGTCATACGGAAATTCGATTTCGTGATTCGAGAAGGTGTGATCCGTGGATCTGCAGGAGTTCAACTCCGCTCCGGACGAACGGCTGCGCCCGCTGCTGGCGGCCTGCTGCGACGTCCCCCGCTGGGCCGACGGCGTCCTGGCCGGCCGGCCGTACGCCGACGCCGCGGCGCTGACCGCGACCGCGGACAAGGGACTGCGCGAGCTCGACACCGCCGACGTCGACCGGGCGCTGGCCGCCCACCCGCGGATCGGCGACCGGGCGGCGGGCGCGAGCACCGAGGCGGCCTGGTCGCGCAACGAGCAGTCCGGGGTCGGCGACGATCCCGGCGTCCGCGCGGCGCTCGCCGCCGGCAACCGGCAGTACGAGGAGCGGTTCGGCCGGGTGTTCCTGATCTGTGCGACCGGCCTGTCGGCGCAGCAGATGCTGTCCAGCCTGCGCGAACGGCTGACGCACGACGAGACCGCCGAAGCGTCCGTCGTCCACGAAGAGCTTCGGAAGATCGCACTCCTTCGTCTCGCGAAGGTGGTCGCATGAACGAGCGCAGCGTCAGCAAGCACAGCGCGGTCGGTGCCTCGTCCGTGCCCGGAGCGAAGCGAGGACGTGGATGAGTTCGATCAGCACGCATGTGCTCGACACCGGGCTCGGTCGGCCTGCCGCGGGTGTGCCGGTCCGCCTGTCCCGCGTCGCCGCCGGTGAGGTCGCCGTTCTCGGCGAAGGGATCACGGACGCCGACGGCCGGATCACCGACTTCCAGCCGGGCCTCGAGTCCGGCACGTACCAGCTGTGGTTCGACGTCGCCGCCTACGCGGGCGCGTCCGGCCAGAGCATGTTCTTCCCCGAGGTCACCGTGACCTTCACGATCACCGACGAGCGGCACCACCACGTCCCGCTGCTGCTCAGTCCGTTCGCCTATTCCACCTACCGAGGGAGCTGACCCATGGCCATCCACCTGGGCGCCAACCAGTACGGCAAGGCCGAGAGCCGGGTCGTCCGCATCTACCGTGACTCGCCGCGGCACCAGATCCGCGACCTGAACGTCTCCTCCGCGCTGCGCGGCGACTTCGAGGACGCGCACACGACCGGCGACCAGGCCGACGTACTGCCGACCGACACCCAGAAGAACACCGCGTTCGCCTTCGCCAAGGAGAAGGGCGTCGGCGCGATCGAGGACTTCGCGCTCACACTCGGTGGCCACTTCATCGACTCCGCCCCGGCCGCCGAAGGCGCCCGGATCGAGGTCGAGGAGTACTCCTGGGAACGGATCCCGGTCGACGGCGAGGGCCACGACCACTCGTTCGTCCGGGCCGGCAGCGGCGTACGGACGACGGTCGTCAACGTCGAGGGCCGTGGTGACGAGCGCAGGGCGTATGTCGTCTCCGGCATCAAGGACCTGGTCGTGCTGAAGTCGACCGGCTCGGAGTTCCACGGCTTCCTGAAGGACAGGTACACGACCCTGCCGGAGACGAACGACCGCATCCTCGCGACATCGCTGGTCGCGCGCTGGCGGTACGACCACGCGGGCGTCGACTGGGACAAGTCGTACGACGAGATCAAGGCGCTGCTGCTGGAGCAGTTCGCCACGATTCACAGTCTCGCGCTGCAGCAGACCCTGTACGGGATGGGTGAGGCGGTGCTCGAACGTCACCCCGAGGTCGCGGAGATCAGGTTCTCGGCGCCGAACAAGCACCACTTCCTGGTCGACCTGAGCCCGTTCGGCCTGGAGAACCCGAACGAGGTGTTCATCGCCGCGGATCGCCCGTACGGCCTGATCGAGGCCACCGTGGTCCGCGACGACGCCTCCGACGCCGGCTCGGCGTGGCACGCCGTACCCGGATTCGTGTAGGAACCTCCAACTCGCGGGTCGCCGGGCGGGCCCGCGTTGTGCTCGCTGCCGGTGACGCGACGTCATTCGCCTTAGTTGACTGAGATCATGGACACAACGCCGATCGTCATCGACCGGGCGGCCGTGGTCACCCTCGACCGCACCCGCCGTGAGTTCACCGGCCATCTTGTTGTTGAGGGCAACCGGATCGTCGCGGTCGGCGCCGGGCCCGCGCCGGTGTACGACGGTGCGCGGGTGATCGACGGCCGCGGGTGCCTGCTCACGCCGGGGTTCGTGAACACCCATCAGCACCTGTACCAGTGGGCGACCCGGGGGCTGGCCGCCGATTCGACCCTGTTCGGCTGGCTGACCACCCTGTATCCGGTGTGGACGGGTATCGACGACGTCGCCGTGCACCTGGCCGCGCAAGCCGCGCTGGCCCAGCTTGCCCGCACCGGCTGCACCACCGCCGCCGACCACCACTACCTCTTTCCGCGCGACGGCAAGGACCTGCTCGAGGCCGAGATCATCGCCGCCGCGCAGCTCGGCATGCGGTTCCACCCTGCGCGCGGCTCGATGGACCTCAGCCAGAAGGACGGCGGGCTGCCGCCGGACTCCGTCGTCGAGGACCGCGACGAGATCCTGACCGCCACCGAGCACGCGATCAACCGCTGGCACGACCCGAGCCCCGACTCGATGCTCCGGATCGTGGTCGGCCCCTGCTCGCCGTTCAGCGTCACCGGTGACCTCATGCGCGACGCCGCGGTACTCGCGCGACGCAAGGGTGTCCGGCTGCACACCCACCTGGCCGAGACCACCGACGAGTCCGACTACTGCCGCGATCACTTCGGCTCCACCCCGCTCGAGTACGTCGCCGACCTCGGGTGGACCGGGTCCGACGTGTGGTTCGCGCACGGCATCCACTTCTCCGACGCCGAGATCTCGCGGCTAGGTGCATCCGGCACCGGCGTCGCCCACTGCCCGAGCTCCAACGCCCGTCTCGGCGCCGGGATCGCCCGCGCCGCCGACCTCCGCGCCGCCGGCAGTCCCGTCGGCCTCGGCGTTGACGGTGCCGCAAGCAACGAAGCCGGCAGTCTGGTCGAGGAGTTGCGGCACGCACTGCTGTTCGCCCGGGCCCGCGGTGGTCCGGAGGCACTCGACGTACGCGCCGCGCTGGAGATGGCAACCCTCGACGGCGCCCGCATCCTCGGCCGCGAGGACGACATCGGTTCCCTCGAAGTCGGCAAACTGGCCGACCTCGCCCTGTGGCGCCTCGACACCCTGCAACACGCAGACATCACCGACCCGGTCGCCGCGCTCGTCCTCGGTACCCCGCCGCCCCTGGAGCTCCTCCTGATCAACGGCCGCCCGGTCGTCGAGCACGACACCGTACTCACCGTCGACGAGGTCGCGCTCGCCGCACAGGTGGTCAAGGTTCACCAACAACTCGTGACCAGAGCCAGCTGACCCCCACACCCGGCTACGCGCGCTCCTCAACGGATCTCACCGATCAGGCCGAGAGTTATCCGTCCAGCTCCAGTTGGAGCTCTACAATCCACTGCGCTTGGTCGTCGCCCGCGGCTTCGAGGAAGTGGTAGCGCCAGCAGGGCTCCTCGAGCAGCTTCTCGTAGCCGTTGGACTCCGCCCAGTCCCGTAGTACGGCATGGGCAGTGGACAGACCGCCCATCGGCCCTTGATGAATCGTTGATGCCACCGTCTTCGCCGGCAGCCGGCGGGTCTCCAGGCCAGGCACCGAATCGTCCGGCGCAACGTAGCCGGCGGTGACCTCAACAGAGCGGCCGTCGACCGGCAGCAGTCGCGCGACAGGAGTGGTTCGATCCGCCCCGGCCGCCTCCATCCGCTCGACGACCTGCGCGAAAAGCGATTCGAGGTCGGCGCCGCCGTTCGGAACGACCGCGGACAGAGCTGCGATGGTGACCGCGTCGACGTGTTTGGTCTCGACCTGAGTGTTCATCCGGGTCTCCTCTTCGATCAGCCGGAGTCTCGCCGTCACCCGATCGAGCGCGTGCCGGTCTTGCCGCACGCGTCGTTCGAGCTCAGCCTGGCGAAGCCGCAGCATCCCGCGCAGTTCCGCGGATTCCACGCCCTCGTCGAGCAGTACGCCGATCTCGTCGAGGCTGAAGCCCAGCGCCTTGAGCGCGATCAGGCGGTGCAGCACCGGCAACTGCGTGACGTCGTACGATCGCCGGCCGTACGGATCGGTCCGAGCCGGCTTGAACAGGCCGATCCGGTCGTAGTGGCGCAGCATGCGCGTCGACACACCGCCGCGGCGGGCGAACTCTCCGATGTCCATCATCACGTCCAGCACTCTGGCAGTTGACACGGTGTCAACCGCAAGGGCACAGGCCGGTGCGGACCCTCGACGCGACCGACCGCGACGTGGTGCTAGTGCCTCGCCCGGAAACGTTGGGGTCGTAACTGTTGACGAGCGTGGTCGCGTTGGGTGCCTGCGCCGATCCTCCGCCACCTGATGGGACTTGGGGCATCTGGTCAGCTGTCCCCAGTCCCGATTTGCCGTCCACGGTTGGGATCCCGGCTGGTGTCTGCAGTTCGACAGGAGGTGTCCGGCGATCGAGCCGGATTGCTGGTCTGCTCAGGCGTGCTTCGTGGGCAGTGGGCGCATACGTCCTGTCGAACTGCAGCCAGCGGCGGGTTACGACCTCAACGTTTCCTGACTCGGCACTAGCTGATCGCGCCGGACCCTCAGCCGAGGCTGGCCGAGGCCAGGTGGCGCAGATCGGTGACAACCTGTGGAAAGGCTTGGAGATCCTGACTGATCAGCGCGGCCAGGTTCTGACTCTGCATCCAGCCTGGTGCGGGCTCCTTGCCCACCTCGACGTCCAGTCGCTCGGCGAGGTGGCAGAGGTGGAGTGAAACTTTGCGGAGGAACAGGCTGTCTCCGATCGGCGCCAGTACGCCGCCGGAGTCGACGTACTCGTGGAGAACGCGGGAGATGCGGGCCGGGTCGTCAGCGCCGAAGCCTGCCGCGGCACGGCCGATCTCGAGGGTGGCGCTCTCGCACGCCACGCTTTCCCAGTCGATCAGGACTGGGCCGTCTGCTGAGGCCAGGACGTTGTGCGGCTCGAGGTCGCCGTGGCTCAGTACCTGGTCGTTGGCTGCGGCGAAGGCAGCCTGGATCGACTGGCCCAGTTCTTCGAGAAAGCCGATCTGGTGATGAGAGCGTCAGCCCACTGCCTGCCCTGGCTCCGGCCGAGTCGTGCCCATTCCTCCCAGCGATCGCGCGGGAAGACTCCCCACCAACGCCATTCGGGTTCCTCGTCCGGCAGCGGCATGAGCTCGTGCAGCGCCGCGGTGATCCGGCCGAGCCACGGCGCTACGTCGTCGGCGTCCGTCAGCGCGCGGTGATCGATCCAGTCGTACAGGCGGATGGTGCCGAGATCGTCGACCCGGGCCGCGTATCCGAAGGCGGGCTCCAGGGGGTCGATCGGGCGTGCGACAGGCAGACCTTGTGCGAGCGCGGCCGACTCCAGCGCCATGCCCTGCTCGATATGCGTCCACCAGGGCGGGTCTTCGAGGCCCCACAGTCGTTTGACGAGATAGTCGCCTGACTCCGTCCGAAGACGCCAGGTCTCGAAGCTGGTGTGCTGGACCGGCTCAAGAGATTCGACTGGTCGTCCGAGCCCGAAGGCCTTGGCGATGGATTCCACCTGGAGCATTCTCCCGGGTGAGTCGAGCTGACCAGCCTCGACGTGTGTGAAACGGGTGCTCAGGGAGCCGGGTTCGTGTCGATGCCGAGGGTTGTGAGACGGGTGATCAGGTCGTCTATCCAGGCTGGTGGTGTGTGGAGGTCTGGGAGGGGTACGCCGGCTTCGGAGCGCCACAGGGCGTCATCGAGCATCGTGCGAAGGTGCCCCAGGCCATGACTCGGTCGAGGGACAGGGTGCGGGTGGTGAGGTGGTTGTAGTGGTGCAGGGTGGTCTGTAGGAACTCGACGTTTCCGACGGTGAGGCGAGTACGTCGTCGGCCCAGTCACACCAGCGTAGGACGGACTCCACCTGGTCCGGGGGGATCCACTTCGCGATGCGATCGCGGATGGTGTTCGTCGTCGCCAGGGGGAGGAGGACCGGTGCGAGACCGCCGAGGTGGTGCTCGACTCGTTCGAGGGTTGCCGGGTGGTGCAGGCCGGCAAGAAACCGCGCTAGCTGGTGTCCGACGTGGTCCCGGTCGGTCGAGTCGACGATGTCGAACAGCGCCGTACCGGAGACGCGTCTGGTGACGAGAAGGACAGGGTCGATGCTGCTGGCAACGATCTCCGGGAGGTGTGAGATCCGGGGATCGTCCGCCAAGGCGGCCAGGATGTGGATTTCGTGTGCTACGCGGAACGCGGCTGGGGAGCACTCACTGAGCCACTTCATGCTCCCGTCGAGCGCCCGCCGCACCTCCGGGCGGGCACGCGACCGGTGGCCGCTCGGTTGCTGTTGACAACTCGGCGGCCACCCTGGCGTGTGCCGGAAGACAGTCAGCGACCCATGCCGCGGTCACGCTTGGCGGCGTCGCGTACTTCGGGGGAGTCCCAGCGGCCGCCCTTGTCCTCGATGTTCTTGGCCGCCTTGAGATGTCCCATCTCCCGGAGCTTGTCGACGACGGGTCCGTGCGCTTTGAGAAGATCGGCCGCCTTCTGCATCGCTGCGTCGTCCTTGCGCTTGCTCACGTTCATCTCCTGTGTGATTCATGGTGAGGTCGTGCGCAACCACTGGTGATTCCGCGACATGTTCTCACCGCCTTCGGGTCACGCATCTGACGAGAACTTCGAGCAGGCGGTTCCCTGATGGTGGATTCACTCGGGATCCCGGGTGAGGAGCAGGTTTCGATGCCTGCCACAACCATTGCGGACCGTGCGCGGGGCGAGGGGCGATCACCGGTGGAGGAGTTCTCCGTCGATCCAGACTGCGTGGACGTCCGCGGATGTGCCCAGGGTGAAGATCCGGGCCAGGGCTTCTTCTGCGTCGTCGGCGTGTTCTACGCCGACCGCGAGGGGGGAGCCGTCGGCGGGGCGGAGTAGTTGGGCGTCGAAGCGTTTGCCGACGCTGAGGTCGCCGACCTCGGGGAGGCCGAGGGCGTCGGCACCGGCTGCGGTTGCCAGGTAGAGCAGGTGGGCGGAGTTGAGGGAGAAGCCCTGGTCGCCGATCAGTTGCTGGCAGAAGTACGCCTGCAGGCCCTCCTTGAGCAGCGAGAACCCGGTCCCGGCGCCGACGTCCGAGCCGAGGGCTACGCGGACGCCGTACTGGAGGTGCCGTGAGAGCGGGAACAGCCCGCTGCCGAGGGCGGCGTTGCTGGTCGGGCAGTGGGCGACGGCCGCACCTGTCTCGCCGAGCACCTTGAGATCTACGTCGGTCGGGTGGACGTTGTGCGCAAGCACGCTCCGGCGGTCGACGAGCCCGTGCTTGTCGTACGTGCTCACGTAGTCGCTGCCGCCGAAGAGGTCGGCCACGGTGGCGATCTCCGCCTCGTTCTCGTTGACGTGCGAGGTGAAGAGCGAGCCCGGCACCTCGTCGAGCACCCGGCGGCAGGCGGCGAGCAGGTCGTCGGTGCACGAGAGCGAGAAGCGCGGCGTGACGGCGTACCGGTTGCGGCCGACGCCGTGCCAGCGCTGCGCCAGTGCCAGGGACTCCGTGTACGCGCGGACCGGCGTCGTCAGCAGGTCCTCGCGCAGCAGCCGGTCGCTGACGACCAGGCCGCTGGTGATCCGCAGGCCCACCTCCGACGCGGCCGAGAACAGTACGTCGACGGCGTCGGCGTAGTGGGCTCCGAACACCAGTGCGCTGGTGGTCCCGGCCGCGGCGAGACCGCGGACGAACTCGGCTGCGACCCCCGCGGCGTAGCCGACGTCGGCCATCCGGGCCTCTTCCGGCAGCGCGTACCGGTCGAGCCACTCCAGCAGCGGTAGGCCGAGTCCGCCGACCGCCCGGATCTGCGGGAAGTGCACGTGGGTGTCGACGAACCCGGGCAGCACCAGCCCGCCGGACAGGTCGACGATGTCCTCGGCCGGGTGCGCCCGGCGGACGTCGCCGAAGGCGCCACGGGCGAGGATCACGCCGTCCCGGACCAGCAGTCCGGCGTCGGCGTCGACCCGCAGGGTGCCACCGGTGAACGGGTTGTCCGGAGTGTCGAGGAACGTGCCTCGGTAGATCGTCATGCTTTCGCCTCACGGTGAGCAGGGTTGCGTTCGGCAACGAAAAGGTGGAGCAGCCAGGCAGCGACGCTGACGGCGATGGTGGCCGGTTCCTTGCCGGCCAGGCCGGGCAGGCCGATCGGCGTGGTGATCCGGTCGATCGCCTCGGCCGGGTTGCCGTCCTCGGCGAGCTTGCGGCGGAACCGCGCCCACTTGGCGCTGGACCCGATCAGCCCGATGGTGGCCAGGTCGTCCCGGCGGATCGCGGCGTCGCACAACGCGGCGTCCTCCGCGTGGTCGTGGGTCATCACCAGGACGTGGGTGCCGGACGGCAGTTCGCCGACGACGAGCTCCGGCAGGACCGGCACGTGGTGCACGTGCACGTTTGCGACCGCGTCGTCGAGCACGCCCATCCGCTCGGTCACCAACTGGTCGGGTCGCGAGTCGACCAGGTGCAGCTCGATGTCGTGCCGGGCGAGGATCCGGGCCAGTTCGAGCCCGACGTGCCCGATCCCGAAGATCGCGACCGACGGCACCACCGGCAACGGTTCGAGCAGCAGCTTCACCTCGCCGCCGCAGCACTGGACCCCGTGCTGGTACGGCGCCCTGTCCGACAACGGGATCTCGATCACCTCGGGCTCGACGGATCCCGACGAGATCATCGCCCGCGACCGTTCGACCGCGAGTGCCTCCAGGTTGCCGCCACCGACCGTCGCCCAGGTCCCGTCCGCGGAGACCACCATCTTGGCCCCGGCCTCCCGCGGCGCGTGCCCGCGGACCGACAGCACGGTCACCAGGACACCCGGCAGCCGCTGCTCGCGCAGCCGCGACACCGCCTTCATCCATTCCATGCCGGTCGTCACACCCCGCTCGTCTCGAGCGGCTCGGACCCCACCGACGACCGGGCCCGGTCCAGCGCCCAGTAGACGGCCTCGGGCGTCGCGGGCGAGGCCAGGTCCACACTCGTCCCGGCCGGACCGAACGCCGCCGCGGCCTGCCGCAAGGCCTCGCGCACCGCGAACGCGAGCATCAGCGGCGGCTCACCGACCGCCTTCGAGCCGTAGACCGCGCCGTCCTCGTGGGCCTTCTCCAGCAGGTTGACGTTGAACTCCGCGGGCATCTCGGAGAAGCTCGGCAGCTTGTAGGTGCTCGCGGCCTGCGTGGCCAGCCGGCCCCGGTGCGGGCCGTCGCTCTCGTCCCAGCGCAGGTCCTCGAGCGTCAGCCACCCGGTGCCCTGGACGAAGCCGCCCTCGATCTGGCCGATGTCGATCAGGGGGCTGAGGCTGTCGCCGACGTCGTGCACGATGTCGACCCGGCGGAGCGTGTAGGCGCCGCTGAACCCGTCCACCTCGACCTCGGCGGCGGCGACGCCGTACGCGAAGTACTTGAAGGGCTCGCCGCGCATCGCGTTGGCGTCCCAGTGCAGTCCCTCGGTGCGGTAGAAGCCGGCCGCCCAGAGCTGGACGCGCTGGTGGTAGGCGGTGTGGACGAGCTCGTCCCAGCTCAGGCTGTCGCCGGACAGACCGCTGACCTGGCCCTCGACGAACCGTACGTCGTGCGGACCGATGCCGAGCTTGCCGCCGGCCACCTGCGCGAGGCGGTCGCGGATCTGCTCGCAGGCGTTCTTGATCGCCGCGCCGTTCAGGTCCGCCCCGGACGACGCCGCGGTGGCCGACGTGTTCGGCACCTTGTCGGTCCGCGTCGGTGCCAGCCGGACGCGTGCCAGCGGGAGACCGAGCGTGGTGGCCGCGACCTGCAGCATCTTGGTGTGCAGGCCCTGACCCATCTCGGTGCCGCCGTGGTTGATCAGCACCGAGCCGTCCTTGTAGACGTGCACCAGCGCGCCGGCCTGGTTGAACGCGGTCAGGTTGAACGAGATGCCGAACTTCACCGGCGTCATCGCGAGCGCGCGCTTCGTGTGCGGGTGCGTGGCGTTGAACGCCTCGATCTCCGCCCGCCGCCGGACGACGTCACCGTTGCCGGACACCTGGGTCCAGCACGACTCCAGCCGGTCGGCGTGCCGGACGGGTTGCCCGTACGGCGTGGTGTCGCCGACCCGGTAGAGATTGCGGCGACGCAGTTCGGTGCCGTCGTACCCGAGCATCGGCGCACAGCGGCCGAGGATGTCCTCGACGACGATCATGCCCTGCGGTCCGCCGAAGCCGCGGAACGCCGTCTGGGACGTCTTGTTCGTCTTGGCGATCCGGCCGTCCACGCGGACGTTGGGAATCCGGTAGCTGTTGTCGATGTGGCACATCGCGCGCGCGAGCACCGGCTCGGACAGGTCGAGGCTCCAGCCGCCGTCCGCGGTCAGCGTGGCGTCCAGCGCGATCAGGTGGCCGTCGTCGTCGAAGCCCGCGCGCCACGCGCTGTGGAAGCCGTGGCGTTTGCCGGACATGGTGATGTCCTGCGTGCGGTTGAGCCGCAACCGCACCGGCCGTCCGGTCAGCGTCGCCCCCAGTGCGGCGATCGCGGCGAACCCGTGCGGCTGCATCTCCTTGCCTCCGAAACCCCCGCCCATCCGGAGACACTGCACGGTCACCTCGTGGCTGGGTACGCCGAGAACGTGCGCGACGATCTCCTGCGTCTCGGACGGGTGCTGCGTGCTGCTCTGCACGAAGATCTGGCCGTTCTCGTCGACCAAGGACAGCGCGGAGTGGGTCTCCAGGTAGAAGTGCTCCTGGCCGGCGAACTCGAACTCGCCGTCGAACACGTACGCCGCCGAGGCGAACGCGGCCTCGACATCACCCCGGGCCAGGTGCCGCCCGGTGCCCTGGAAGCTGCCCGCCGCGATCGCCTCGCGGACCGTCACCAGCGAGTCGAGTGGTTCGTAGTCGACCTCGACCGCGGCCGCCCCGAGCCGCGCGGCCTCCAGCGACTCCGCGAGCACCCAGCAGATCGCGTGCCCGTGGAACATCGCCTCGGTCGGGAACAACGGCTCGTCGTGCTTCACCCCGGCGTCGTTCACCCCGGGTACGTCGTCCCCGGTGAGCACCCGGACCACGCCCGGTACGTCGTACGCCGGCTTGACCCGGAGATCCGTGATCCGCGCGTGCGTGTGCGGTGACTGGACCGGCCAGGCGTGCAGCACGTCCTTGGTGCGGACCACGAAATCGTCGGTGTAGAGCGCCTGGCCGGTGACGTGCAGCGCCGCGCTCTCATGCGGCAGTGGCAGACCGACGACGGCTTGCTGCGGCCGTTCGGACAGCGAGCTCATTCGCGTCCTCGCTTCGCTCCGGGCGCGGCTGAGGCACCAGACACGCTGTGTTTTCTGATGAACTCGCTTCGCTCGTTCATGCGCCCACTCCTTCCGCGTAGAACCGGAGCAGCGACTGGCCGAGCATCGCCGAGCGGTACGACGAGCTCGCCCGGTGGTCGTCCATCGGCGTACCCTCGGCCGCCATCACCGCGGCCGCCTCCCGGACGGTCCGCTCGGTCCACGGCTTTCCGATCAGTGCCTGCTCGGTGGCGACCGCGCGCAGCGGCGTGGCCGCGACCCCTCCGAGGCCGATCCGGGCCCGCCGGACGACACCGTCCGCGACGTCGACGGCGTACCCGACGGCGACGCTGGAGATGTCGTCGAACCGCCGCTTCGCGATCTTGTGGAACGCCGTGACCGGCTCCAGCGGCAGCGGTACGACGATGGTCCGGATCAGCTCGTCCGGCGCCTTGAGGGTCTCGCGGTAGCCGGTGAAGTAGTCGGCGAGCGGCACGATCCGCTCACCACGGCGCGACGACAGCACGAGCGAGGCGTCCAGGGCCAGCAGCGCGGGCGGGGTGTCGCCGATCGGTGACGCCGTCCCCAGGTTGCCGCCGATGGTGGCGCCGTTGCGGATCAGCCGGGAGGCGAACTGCGGGAACAGGTGCGCCAGCAGGGGTACGCGACCGGCGAGCAGGCGCTCGAGCTCGCTCAGGGTCAGGGCGGCGCCGATCCGGATCTCGTCCGGTCCGAAGGAGAACTCACGCAGTTCGGTCAGCCGGTCGACGGCCACGATCAACGGCTTGCGGACGCCGCGGAGGTTCACCTCGACGCCGACATCGGTCGACCCGGCAACGATCTGGGCCTCGGGGCACTCGGCCAGCAGGTCGAGCACCTCGGGCAGCCCGGCCGGCCGGAGGAATTCGGCTCCGTCCACCGCGATCGCGGTCGCCGCGGGCGGAGGCGGTGGCGCGGACCGGCGAGCCGCCAGCGCGTCGTTCAGCGCCGGCTCACCCAGCGCGTACGCCGCATCCCGGATCGGCCGGTATCCGGTGCAGCGGCACAGGTTGCCGCTGAGCGCGTGCAGGTCGAAGCCGTTCGGTCCGTGCTCGTGGTCGCTGTGCCCGTTGGCCGTCGTCCGGGTAGAGCGGTAGAACTCGGCCGCCATGCTGCAGACGAAGCCCGGCGTGCAGTAGCCGCACTGCGATCCACCGCGGACGGCGAGCTCCTGCTGGACCGGGTGCAGGTCGGCCGGCGTGCCCAGCCCTTCGGAGGTGATGACCTCCTGACCGTCGAGCGACGCGACCGGCAGCAGGCACGCGTTCACCGCGGTCCACTCGGTCGGGCTGTCGGTGCCGGGCCGGGCGACGAGCACGGAGCACGCCCCGCACTCGCCCTCGGCACAGCCTTCCTTGGCGCCCGTCAGGCCACGGTCGCGGAGCCAGTCCAGCACGGTGGTGTGGACTGCCACGTCACCGATGGTGGTCTGCTCACCATTGACCGTGATCGAGGGTGCCTGCGTTGTCGTCGTACTCATCGGGTGCTGCTCCAGCGTGTTCTTGCACTATGGATCGGGTTGGCGTCGGAAAGGAAGTCGTCGAACCGGTACCCGGCGATCTTCGCGATCTCCAGCAGGGCGGCGGCGTGCTCCTGGTTCTCGCAGTTGTCCAGCCGCTCCCGGCCCTGCTCGATGATCCGGTCGAACGAGTCCGCGTCCCGGACCGAGATCACCAGCGGGAAGCCGAACCGCTCCCGGTACGCCTCGGTGATCGCGGCCAGCTCGTCGCGGTCCGGCTCGTTCAGGAAGGTCAGGCCGCGGGCCGACTGGTCGCGCAGCGACGCTTCGCCGCTCAGGCCGTCGGCGACGAACTGCGAACCGAGCTGCGGGTAGGACTCGATGAGTTGGCGCTGCTCCTCGTGGGACCCGGAGAACAGGGCCTCCTGGAACGAGCGGCGCAGGGCGTGGGTGTCGGTGAACGGCCGCATCTCCCAGGCCCGCTCGACCATCCAGCGCGGCCCCTGGAACAGGCCGGCGAAGGTCTCGACGAACTCCTCCCGGCTCATCGTGTTCACCTGGTCCAGCCGGATCGAGTCCCCGGGCTGCCCGGCGACAGCGGGACCGAAGTCCTTGCCGAGGTGGTGGAAGACGATGTTCAGCAGGATCGCGGTCAGGCTGCCCAGCGTGATGCCGCTGCCGAAGATGATCTCGGCCCAACCGGGGACCGCCTGGGCGACCTGCGGCTGCGCGGTCACGTACATCGCCAGGCCGACGCTGGTGGCCACGATGACCACGTTGCGGTGGTCGTGGAAGTCGACCTTCGCCAGCGTCTGGAAGCCGACCACGGCCACGGTGGCGAACATCGCCAGGGCGGCGCCGCCCAGCACCGGGTGCGGGATCCCGGCCACGATCGCGCCGGCCTTGGGGATCAGGCCGAGCAGGATCATGATCGCGCCGGCCGCCGCGACCACCCACCGGCTCTTCACCCGGGTCAGCCGGACCAGGCCGACGTTCTCGGCGAAGCACGTGTAGGGGAAGGAGTTGAAGGTGCCGCCGATGGTGGTCGCCAGACCGTCGGCGCGCAGCGCCCGGGCGACGTCCTCGCGGCCGATCCGCTTCTCCACGATCTCCCCGGTCGCGAAGACGTCACCAGTCGTCTCCACCGCGGTGATCAGCATGACCACGACCATCGAGATGATCGCCGCGATCGAGAACTGCGGCCAGCCGAAGTGGAACGGCGTGGTCACCCCGACCCAGTCCGAGCCGCCGACCGCGCCGAAGTGGGCGTCCCCGAAGGCCCACGCGACCAGGGTGCCGGCGACCAGCCCGACCAGCACGGCGACGGTGGCCATGAACCCCTTGAAGACCCGCTGGATCAGCACGATCAGCGCGAGCGTGCCGAGAGCGTAGGCCAGGTTCTTGCCGTTGGTCGGGTCCGACGTCGGGCCGGCGCCGCCGGTCGCGTCCGCGGCCGCCACCGGCAGCAGGGCCAGACCGATGATCGTGATCACCGAGCCGGTCACCACCGGCGGGAAGAACCGGATCAGCCGGCTGAAGAACGGCGCCAGGAAGAAGGTGACCAGGCCGGCGACGATGACCGCGCCGTAGATGACCAGCAGGCCGTCGGTCCCGCCGCCGGCGGCCAGGCCGATCGCGATCATCGGCGACACCGCGGTGAACGTCACGCCTTGCAGCAGCGGCAGCCGGACGCCGACCTTCCAGAACCCGACCGACTGGATGATCGAGGCGATCCCGCAGGTGAACAGGTCGGCGTTGATCAGGTGCACGAGTTGCTCGGTGCTGAGCCCGATCGAGTTCGCCAGCAGGATCGGTACGATCACGGCGCCGGCGTAGAACGCCAGGACGTGCTGGAAGCCGTAGACGGCGAGCTTGCCGGGGGGCAGCACCTCGTCGACGGGGTGACGGCTGGTGCGGCGGCCTGGTCGCAGGATTGCCTTCATCGGGCACCTTCCTCGGATGGCGGCTCGGGGGCGCGGCGGCGGTGGTGGTGATCTGCACGACAGCATCCGCGCGCTCCGACCGCGTTTGCACCCGGTGAACCTCCGAAGATCACCCGCCGCGGCGACCCTGGATTTGTGCGATCACCCAAACCAGGCGGTTCAGAGCGACTTCAGCGCCAGGAACACGTCCACCCGGTCCTCGAGCCGGGACAGATCGCGACCGGTCAGTTGCTCAACGCGTTCGATCCGGTAGCGAACCGTGTTGACATGCAGGTGTAAGGTCTCCGCCGCCCGGGACCACGAGCCGTCGCAGGCGAGGAACTCGCGCAACGTGGTGAGCAGGTCCGACTGCGTGCGACGATCGTGCTCGAGCACCGGCCCGAGCACGCGCTGGGTGTAGGTACGGCGTACGTCGTCCGGCACCGTGGCGAGCAGGAGTACGTGCGACGCGACCTCGTCGGACGTGACCACCGAGACCGGCGTACTGCCGGACAGCGCAACCCGATGGGCGAACCGGGCCTCCTCGAGCGCACCCGCGAGCGCGTCGACGGTCGTCTCACCGCTGACGCCGACCCCGAGCCGCGCCCGCACGAGTCCGGGTGACAGCCGGCCGAACGCCCGGCGCAACTGATCCGGCAGCCCCGGCGCGAAGGGGAGCAAGGCAACCAGGACGCCGTCGCGTCCCGGTGCCACGACCGCCGGGCCGACGGTCAGCGCGACGTCCTCGAGGAGGGTGATCGCGACCTCGCCCGGCCCGTCGTCCCGCAGTTCGGCGACGGCGACCACCATCGGCCGGTTCGACTGCGCACCCGCCTGCCGCAGCCGCGTGGCCACCTCGGCGTGCGGAGCGCCGGACTCGACCAGCGCGAGCGCATCGGCGACCAATGGCCGCAGCGCGAGCCGCCCTTCGTCCCTGCGCGCCCTGTCCAGCGCGGTGATCGCGCACAACTCGTGCACCGCCTCGACATGGTCGCGGGACCACTCGGTGTGGTCGCCCTCGATGACCAGCACCCACGCGGTCAGCCGATTCCCCAGACCCGACCCCACCGGGAACAGGCTGTACGACGTACCGCCGGCGTCGGCGACCGCCGGCGTGCGATCCGCGGTCAGGAACCGTCGCGAGATCACGTCGAGCGTGGCCTCGTCCAACTCGCCGGGCCCTGGTACGACGTGCCGGCCGGTCGGCGTGATCACCCGGCAGTCGTGCCCGATCTCGGCGGAGATGCGGTCCGCGAGCTCGTCCAGGCTCCGTCCGGCGGCGATCGACGACAGTAGCTGCCGCTGCCGGACCAGGCTGGCCGAGAGTCGCGCGCCGGTCTCCATCGAGCCGGCGGCGGCGACGTACTCGGTGATGTCCGCGAACGCGACCGCGATCGGCACCTCGATCAGGGTGACCTGGTGACCGCGACAGGCCTCGAGCAGGTCCTCGGGGACGTCGCCCAGCAGCGCCTTGCCGGCCAGGATCGTGGTGGCGCCGCGCGCGGCCATCGAGGTCACGAACGTCTCGCTGTCCGCCGGGCTGCGGCGCCAGACCAGTCCGGTGAGCACCAGCTCGCCGCCGCTCAGATAGCGGCCCGGCTCGAGCAGGTCGGTGGTGACGAGGCGTCCGATCGGCCGGTCGAGCGTGTCCTCGGCGAGGTGCAGCAGGCGCAGCCCGAGCTCCGGCGCGTCGAGCAGCTCGGACAGCAGCACAGCGCACCTCCTCCGACGGCTCCTCAGAGGAACGTACAACGCCCGTCGGGCGGCGGGAACCGCGACACCCTTGACGCCGTCCCGGTCGAGTGCCTATGGTCTTTTCGCAGAACAGAAACTAACTTCCGCAATACGGAAAGTTGAGAATGCCATGACCAACCCGCTGCGCTACACGGTGAACTGCTCGCTGCTGTTCACCGAGCTGCCGCTGCTGGAGCGCCCCGCAGCCGCCCGCAGGGCCGGCTTCGGTGCTGTCGAGTTCTGGTGGCCGTTCGTCGAGGCGGTGCCGCCGGACCGGCACGTCGACGCGTTCGTGACCGCGATCCAGGACGCCGGCGTCCGGCTGACCGGCCTGAACTTCTTCGCCGGCGACATGCCCGGTGGCGACCGCGGCCTGGTGTCCTGGCCCAAGCGGTCCGGTGAGTTCCGGGACAACATCGACGTCACCGTCGGCATCGGTGAGCGGCTCGGCTGCCCGGCGTTCAACGCCCTCTACGGCAACCGGGAGGACGGCCACTCCGCGAGCGAGCAGGACGACCTCGCGGTCGAGAACCTCACCCTCGCCGCCGAGGCGGCCGCGCGGATCGACGGCGTCGTACTGGTCGAGCCGGTCAGCGGCGCGGACCGGTACCCGCTGCTGACCGCCGCCGACGCGCTCTCCGTGATCGACCGCGTGCAGGCGCCGAACGTCGGCCTGCTGGCGGACCTCTACCACCTCGCGGTCAACGGCGACGACGTCGACCGGGTGATCGCCGAGCACACCGACCGCATCGCCCACGTGCAGATCGCCGACGCCCCCGGCCGCAACGAGCCCGGCACCGGCACGCTCTCGCTCGAGCGGCAGCTGACCACCCTGGCCGGCAACGGCTACTCCGGCTGGATCGGCCTGGAGTACAAGCCGTCCACCACCACCGTCGACAGCTTCGGCTGGCTGCCGCGCGAGCGTCGCGCCGTCGCCGGCTGACAGATTCTTGGAGATTCCGACATGACGAACATCGCCTTCATCGGTCTCGGCATCATGGGCAGCCCGATGGCCGTCCACCTCGCCGGAGCCGGTCACGCCGTCGCCGGCCTCGACCGCACCCCCGAGCGCGGCGCTCCGCTGGTCGAGGCCGGCGGCCGCTGCGCGACCTCGGTCGCGGACGCGGTCAAGGGCGCGGACGTCATCTGCGTGATGGTGCCCGACTCACCCGACGTCGAGCAGGTGCTCGCCGGTGAGGACGGCGTCTTCCAGCACGCCGAGACCGGCTCGCTGATCATCGACTTCTCCAGCATCCGGCCGGACGTCACCCAGCAGCTGGCCGAGCAGGCCCGGGCGCTGGGCTTCCGGATCCTGGACGCGCCGGTCTCCGGCGGCGAGGCGGGCGCGAAGAACGCAGTGCTGTCGATCATGGTCGGCGGCGAGGGTGACGACTTCGACGCCGCCAAGCCGCTGTTCGACGCGGTCGGCAAGACCGTCGTGCACGTCGGCCCGAGCGGGTCCGGCCAGACCGTCAAGGCGGCCAACCAGCTGATCGTCGCCGCCAACATCCAGGCGCTGTCCGAGGCCGTCGTCTTCCTGGAGGCGTACGGCGTCGACACCAAGGCGGCCCTGGAGGTCCTCGGCGGCGGCCTGGCCGGCTCGTCGGTGCTGAACCAGAAGAAGGAGAACATGCTGTCGCGCTCCTTCCAGCCGGGCTTCCGGATCGACCTGCACCACAAGGACATGGGCATCGTCACCGCCGCCGCCCGCGAGGCCGGGGTCGCCGTACCGCTCGGCTCGCTGGTCGCGCAGCTCGTGGCCTCCGCGCGCGCCAACGGCGACGGCGGTCTCGACCACTCCGCGCTGCTGCGTGGCGTGGAGCGCCTGTCCGGGAAGGCCGCGGACTGATGGCCCGCATGCGAGCGGTCGATGCCGCGGTCCTGATCCTGGAGAAGGAGGGCAGCACCCAGACCTTCGGTCTGCCCGGTGCCGCGATCAACCCCTTCTACAGCGCGATGAAGAAGCACGGCGGGATCAAGCACGTGCTCGCCCGCCACGTCGAGGGCGCGTCCCACATGGCCGAGGGCTACACCCGGGCCAAGGCCGGCAACATCGGTGTCTGCATCGGTACGTCGGGTCCGGCCGGAACCGACATGATCACCGGGCTGTACTCGGCGTCGGCGGACTCGATCCCGATCCTGTGCATCACCGGCCAGGCGCCGGTGGCCAAGCTGCACAAGGAGGACTTCCAGGCGGTCGACATCGCCTCGATCGCCAAGCCGGTCGCGAAGTGGGCGGTCATGGTAATGGAGCCGGCCCAGGTGCCGGGCTCCTTCCAGAAGGCCTTCCAGTTGATGCGTGAAGGTCGTCCGGGTCCCGTGCTCGTCGACCTGCCGCTGGATGTCCAGCTGGCCGAGATCGACTTCGACATCGACACCTACGAGCCGCTGCCGGTGGCCAGGCCGGCCGCGACCCGGGCGCAGGCCGAGCGGGCGCTCACGCTGCTGAACAACGCTGAGCGGCCATTGATCGTCGCCGGTGGCGGTGTGGTCAACGCCGACGCGGCCGACCTGCTGGTCGAGTTCGCCGAGCTCGTCGGCGTCCCGGTCGTCCCGACCCTGATGGGCTGGGGCGCGATCCCGGACGACCACCCGCTGACTGCCGGCATGGTCGGCCTGCAGACGTCGCACCGCTACGGCAACGCGACCCTGCTGGCCTCCGACCTGGTCTTCGGCATCGGCAACCGCTGGGCGAACCGGCACACCGGCTCGGTCGACATCTACACGAAGGACCGGAAGTTCATCCACGTCGACATCGAGCCGACCCAGATCGGCCGGGTGTTCGCACCGGACTACGGCATCGTCTCGGACGCCCGGCTGGCGCTCGAGGTGTTCGTCGAGGTGGCCCGCGAGTGGGCCGCCGCGGGCAGGCTGGCCGACCGGTCCGCCTGGGCCGGCGAGTGCCGGCAGCGGAAGGCGACGCTGCACCGCAAGACGCACTTCGAGACCGTGCCGATCAAGCCGCAGCGCGTGTACGAGGAGATGAACCGGGCCTTCGGGCCGGACACGCGGTACGTGTCGACGATCGGACTGTCGCAGATCCAGGCGGCTCAGCTGCTGCACGTGTACCGGCCGCGGCACTGGATCAACGCCGGGCAGGCAGGTCCGCTCGGCTGGACGGTGCCCGCGACCCTGGGGGTCGCGGTCGCGGACCCGGAGAGCACGGTCGTGGCGCTGTCGGGTGACTACGACTTCCAGTTCCTGATCGAGGAGCTGGCGGTCGGTGCGCAGTTCAACATCCCGTACGTCCACGTCGTCGTGAACAACTCGTACCTCGGGTTGATCCGGCAGGCGCAGCGCGGGTTCGACATGGACTTCTGTGTGCAGTTGTCGTTCGAGAACATCAACAGCCCCGAGGTCGACGGGTACGGCGTCGACCACGTGAAGGTCGCGGAAGGCCTGGGCTGCAAGGCGATCCGGGTCACCGAGCCGGACGACATCCTGCCGGCGCTGGAGCGGGCCAAGAAGCTGATGGTGGAGTTCCAGGTCCCGGTCGTCGTCGAGGTCATCCTCGAACGCGTCACCAACGTCTCGATGGGCCTGGAGATCGACAGCGTGAACGAGTTCGAGGACCTGGCCGAGCAGCCAGGGGACGCCCCGACCGCGGTCGCGGTCCGCGGTTGATCCGATGACACGCGTGGTCGTTGCCTCCGACAAGTTCAAGGGCAGCCTCACCAGCAACCAGGTCGCCACCACGGTCGCCGAAGGGGTACGCCGTACCTGCCCGGACGCGACCGTGGACGCGGTCCCCGTGGCCGACGGCGGTGACGGCACCCTCGCCGCCGCGGTCGCCGCAGGCTTCGAGTTCGTGCCGGCGACCGCCTCCGGGCCTACCGGTGAGGCGGTCCGCACCGGCTACGCGCGCCGGCGCGTCTCGACGGATCACGGCGGCCACGACGTCGCCGTCGTCGAACTGGCCGACGTCTCGGGCTTGGTCCGGCTTCCCGCCGCCCGTGACCGAGCCGTACCGGAACACGCCGACTTTGTGCACGGTTCGAGCACTCCGAGCGGTCCGCCGTACTCGGATGGTGCACAAAGTGGGGCAATACCGCACGGCGGAGGTTTCGGCCGGCCGGCTCCGCTGACCGCGTCGTCCCGGGGTACCGGTGAGGTGATCGCGGCCGCGATCGACAAAGGATGCACCCGGATCATCCTCGGCATCGGCGGCAGCGCATCCACGGACGGCGGAGCCGGTCTGATCCGCGCGCTCGGTGCGAAGCTCCTCGACGCCGACGGCGCTCCGGTGGGGGAAGGCGGTGGCGCTTTGGCGGCGGCAGCTTCTCTCGATCTGACCGACCTCCGTGAGCGGATGGCGGGTGTGGAGGTCGTGGTCGCGTGTGATGTCGACAATCCGCTCACCGGGCCTGCCGGGGCGGCGGCGGTGTACGGGCCGCAGAAAGGTGCCGATGCCGATCAGGTTGCCGAGTTGGACGACGGGCTGGCTCGCTGGGCCGACCTGGTGGCCCGGGAGACCGGGCGGGACGTCCGCGATGCGCCCGGGGCCGGGGCTGCCGGCGGGGTCGGGTTCGCGGCGCTGGCGCTGCTGGGAGCTGAGCTTCGGCCGGGGATCGAATTGATGCTCGAGCTCGTTGGATTCCACCAGCAGCTCGCCGGTGCGGATCTCGTGGTCACCGGTGAAGGCGCGCTCGACGAGCAGACGCTCCACGGGAAGGCGGTCACCGGCGTGGCCGCGGCGGCTGGAGCCGCTGGGGTCCCCGTGGTCGCGGTGTGCGGGACCAACCGGCTGGACCCGGCGCGACTGCGGGCGGCCGGCGTCGAGGCGGCGTACGCGCTGACCGACCTGGAGCCCGACGTCCGGCGCTGCATCGCCGAGCCGATCCCCCTCCTGCGGCAACTCGGCGAGAGGATCGCGGCCGACCACCTGGCGAGATCTACGATGACAGCAACCGAGAGGGGGTTCGCATGAGCGAGCGCAGCGAGTTCATCATCGAGCACAGCGAACTCCGTGTCTCACCCGCGCCCGGAGCGAAGCGAGGACGTGGTTGAGCATGCTGGACCTGGTCATCAGGGCCGGCCGGGTGGTGAGCGCCACCGGCGAGGCGGCCCGCGCCGTCGGGGTGCTGGACGGGCGGATCGCCGTCGTCGCGCCGTACGACGCCGAGCTCGAGACCACCGAGGAGCTCGTGCTGGCCGGGGACGAGGTGCTGATGCCCGGCCTGGTCGACTCCCACGTGCACGTGAACGACCCCGGTCGCACCGAGTGGGAGGGCTTCACCAGCGCGACCCGGGCGGCCGCGGCCGGTGGCGTCACCACGATCATCGACATGCCGCTGAACAGCATCCCGCCGACCTGCGACGTACCGGCACTCGAGCTCAAGCGGAAGACCGCCGCGAGCCAGGCGTACGTCGACGTCGGGTTCTGGGGCGGCGCGATCCCGGGCAACCTCGCCCAGCTCCGCCCGCTGCACGACGCCGGGGTCTTCGGGTTCAAGTGCTTCCTGCTGCACAGCGGCGTCGACGAGTTCCCGGCGCTGGACCAGGCGGAGCTCGAACCGGTGATGCGAGAGATCGCGGGGTTCGACGGCGTGCTGATCGTGCACGCCGAGGACGCCCATCGCATCGACCAGGCGCCGGCCCCGGACGGCACCAGCTATCTCGCCTTCCTCCGGTCGCGACCCCGGGAAGCGGAGGGCGCGGCCGTCGCGCGGGTCATCGAAACCGCTCGGAGAACCGGTTGCCGTGTCCACATCCTGCACGTGTCCAGCGCCGACGTCCTGCCGATGATCGCCCGAGCGCGCGACAACGGCGTCCCGATCACCGCGGAGACCTGCCCGCACTACCTGACGTTCACCGCGGAGGAGATCCCTGACGGCGCGACGCAGTACAAGTGCTGTCCGCCGATCCGGGAAGCGGCGAACCGAGAACTGCTCTGGGACGGCCTGCGCGCCGGCGTGATCGACCTGGTGGTCTCGGACCACTCGCCGTCGACGGCCGACCTGAAACGGCTCGATACCGGTGACTTCGGCGTGGCCTGGGGTGGCATCGCGTCGCTCCAGCTCGGCCTGCCCGCAGTGTGGACGGAGGCCCGCAAGCGTGGCTTCACCCTGCCCGACGTCGCCCGCTGGATGTGCCAGGCGCCGGGGGTGCCGGGCAAGGGCAGGATCGAGGCCGGGTACGACGCGGACTTCAGCATGTTCGCGCCGGAGGACACCTTCGTCGTGGACGCCGGCACCCTGCACCACAAGAACGCCATCACCCCGTACGACGGACGGACGCTCGACGGGGTCGTCCGCAGTACCTGGCTGCGCGGCGAACCCGTCGACATCGCGGCGGCCCCGCGGGGCCGCCTGCTGACCCGAGGAGGACAAGCATGACAGCGCCGCGGTACTACTCCCCGAGCGGCGGGCTGCCCCCGCAGACCGACCTGACCACCGATCGCGCCGTCTTCACCGAGGCGTACGCCGTCCTGCCGCGCGGGACCATGCGCGACATCGTCACCAGCCGGCTGCCGTTCTGGAACGACACCCGGCTCTGGGTGATCGCCCGCCCGCTGTCCGGGTTCGCCGAGACGTTCTCGCAGTACGTCGTCGAGGTCGCGCCGGGTGGTGGCAGCGACCGGCCGGAGACCGACCCGGCCGCCGAGGCCGTCGTTTTCGTTGTCGAAGGCAACGTGACGCTGACGGTCAGCGGTGAGAAGCACAGCCTCGGGCCGGGCGGGTACGCGTTCCTGCCGCCGGCGGCCGAGTGGACGCTGCACAACACCAGCGAGCAGGTCGCCCGGTTCCACCTGGTCCGGAAGGCGTACGAGCGGGTCGAGGGCATCGACGTACCCGAACCGTTCGTCACCAACGAGGTCGACGTCGAGGGCGTGGCGATGCCGGACACGGAGGGCCGGTGGAAGACCCAGCGCTTCGTCGACCCGGACGACGTCCGCCACGACATGCACGTCAACATCGTCAGCTTCGAGCCCGGCGGCGTGATCCCGTTCCCCGAGACCCACGTGATGGAACACGGGCTGTACGTCCTCGAGGGCAAGGCGGTCTACCTGCTGAACAAGGACTGGGTCGAGGTCCAGGAGGGCGACTTCCTGTGGTTGCGCGCCTTCTGCCCGCAGGCCTGCTACGCCGGCGGCCCCGGCCGCTTCCGTTACCTGCTCTACAAGGACGTCAACCGGCATCCCAAGCTGACCCTCTGAGCGGCGGCGACCATGGGTGCGTGCCGGCGGAGTACGAGATCGTCCGCGACGACGACCCGCGCTGCGCCGAGCTCGAGGCGGCCGGCTACGAGGTCGTCGCATCTCTGGCCGGTTCGGTTCCGTGCTGAAAGAAATATCTGATCAACCGTGTTATGCCGGAATCGGCTGGGTATGAATGGATCCTGACGGTCGATGGTGATTCGTGTGATATTCAATAGTCGCCTGCGATCGGGGGGTGGATTCATTCGTCCGGCCTGCCGGTTTGTGTGCTGACTGATCGAGTCACCCCGATCGGCGCGACGATTCATGCAGTCGGCCAAAGGGGGGTCGTGGTGCGAGCGTTCGTACTGGCGTTTCCCCTGTATGCTGCGCGATCCGCCAACCCGGCAACGTCGTCCGCGCCATCCGGCGGTACCCGTTCCCCGCCGGTGACGTCCGCGTGGGCACGGTCAGGCCGACTGCATCAACCAGCCGTGCGGACCTTGGGAGGTGGTGCGCCGATATCGAAGTACGCGCCTTGGGGGTGGTCGGCGTGTTTCGGGACCGGTCGATGGTTCCGTCATTCCAGCTGCATTCGGCCTGGAAATCGGCGACCAGCACAGGGAGTTAGGTCTACGTTCAATTACTGGGGAGCTGAGGCACGTGAAACCAACTCGCTGGAGAAAGACGCGCTTTATCGCCGCGGCGTCGGCCGCACTGATGGCCTGGGTGACGGTCGCGTCGCCGGCCATGGCAGACACCTGGCCGTTCAACAGCAACTTCAGGCCGGACACGGGCAACCACAACTACTGCTACTCGTCGACCTACACACCACAGGCGGCGATCCGCACCCAGATCTACAACTCGATGGTGTACATGCACAACAACACCAACGCCAAGCGCACCTATCACTCGACCTGTGACACCAGCGGCGAGGGCCAGACCGACGTGGTCTGGCAGGGCCGCAGCTTGTCGAGTGGCGCGATCGGCGACGCGGCGTGCATGGTCAAGTGGTCGAGCGGCCGGTGCGACCGGTACCGGACCCGGATCAACGGCCCGCTGATCCGCGACCACTACTCGAGTGACACCTACCGCAATCGGCAGTACCGCAAGACCTCCTGCCACGAGCTCGGTCATACCCTGGGGCTCGACCACTACCCGTCACCGTACAACGACAGCTGCCAGCGGTCCGGCTGGACCGGCACCGTCAGCGACTCCTGGACGCGGATCTGGACGGCGCACCACAGGGGCCACATCAACGACTGGTTCGGGTGAGGACAATGACGATGCGTATTCGGAGTCATAGGCAGGAAACTCGTCGGCGAACCCGGACCGCGAAGCTGGGGCTGGCCGCCTCCGCGCTGGTCATCGCACTGTTCGCGACCGGCTGCGGCGGGACCGCGGCGCCGGACGAATCCGGGCAGCACTCCCGGGTCGACACGACCGTGATGCGCCAGATCGACCACGACTATGTCCCGGCGGAGTCGCCGGAGGCATTGGTCAAGACCGATCGGCACGACGTGATCGCGGCCGGTGAGGTCGAGACGATCCTGCAGGGGGACGAGATCCCGATGCAGGCCGGCGACGAGCAGGGCGAGCAGTTCGTGCTGCTGAAGGTCCGGGTGACCGAGGCCTTCCGGGTCCGGTCGGCCAACCAGATCACCGACGGGTACGCGTATGTGGCGCTGTGGCAAGGCCCGCGGTACAACGACCCGCAAGGAACGCCGGAGTTCAGCCTGGCGGACTGGAATCGGGCGATTCCGGCCAAGACACCGGTGTTGCTGTTCCTCGCCGCGACCGACGAGGGCATGCGATCCGGCCTGCACGGCGTACCTGCGAACGCGATACCGCTCGCCGCCGACGTACAGGGCGTCATCTTCGAGGACGGCGGCCGACTGCTCGGCGGACTCGAGGAATTGGAAGGTCAATGGACCGGCATCGGATCGATGAAGGAGCTCACCGACCGGGTCCGGAAGCAGACCAAGTAGGCACCCGATAGCAGCACAGCCCGGTTGATCCCTGTCTCTT
>NZ_SMKR01000061.1 GCF_004348725.1 Kribbella turkmenica | reverse complement strand
GGGTTGGGGAGTCGAGGTCCGGGAGGGTCGTGGAGTTGTAGAGGAGGGTTACCAGGGTGGGGAACTGGCCTTCGGCGGTTTGACGGTTGAGGGTGTCGAGGATGGTGCCGCGGTGGAGGTTGGTGCGGTTCTCCAGGTCGGTGGTCAGGATGCGGACGGCGGGGACGAAGGCGGGGTAGTAGCCGTCGGCGTGCACGTTGTTGATGCCGGGGGCAACTTTGTCGATACCGAGGCGGGTGAGGAACTCGTCCAGGTGGTCGCGTGCCCAGGCTTCGGCGACCCCCTCCTCGAGCTGGCGGCCGCCGGGCTGGATGAAGGCGCCCCGAGCCGCCTCCTGGTCAGCGCCGGCCGGGCCGAGGAAATGGGCGTGCTCGTGCAGGATCGTGGCGAGGGACTCCCGGTAGCGGACGAGGTCGGCGGTCGGCTGGTCCTCACCTGATCGTTCGTACATCTGGCGCAGGGGATCGAGGATGCGCTCGCCGAGGTACAGCGTGCCGTCCCAGTGGGCGAGGCCGAGACTCTCGCCGGTGGCTTCGACGACCTCGCCGCTCCAGGCTGACTGGTCCGCGGCGGCGAGGGCGACCGCCTCCGGGCCGCTACGCGCCAGCAGGTCGTCCAGCGAGGTGGTCGGCTCCGCGGTCGTTCTGCTGGCGCTGATGCTCGAGTCGTCGGTGTGCGTCGCGGTCACGGCTGGTACGCCGACGCCAGGCGGAGGAGGGAGTCCGCGGAGCGCAGCAGGTTGGCTTCTTCCTGCGGGTTGTCGCAGCCGGCCGCGCGGCGGCGGAACTCGGCGGCGAGCCATTCAGCGCGGGCACGCCGCTCCGCGGGCGTCGAGCGGACGCCGGCGGTCGGAGCGGCGGCGGTGGTCGGAGGGGCGCCGGGTGGCAGGGGGATCGAGGGCTGGTGAGGTGCGGTGTGGTGTGACATGGATGTTCTCCCGAGGTGTGGTCTCGGCGGAGAACATATGGAGATTCAGCCGGCTTCTGATGACGAACTTCTCGGCTGTGGACAACTAGAAGAGCGTCGGTGGCTCGGTGACGACCGGGTCGGGAAGCGGGGTGAGACCGGGCACGATCGCGCGGACGTCCGCGTGGAAGCGGCGGGCGAGGTTGAGCGACTCCGCGTTGTCCGGGGTGTGCAGGAAGATGGTCGGCGACCGGCCCTCGGACAGCCAATCCACCACGAGTTCGACGAGGTAGGTCCAGCCCCCGACGGTTTCCGCGACGGAGTCCCGCCCGATGTAGCGGACGATCGGATGCCCGGTGAGCGCCCGCGTACGGCGGCGCACGCGCGGCTTCTTCATCCACGCGTCCCGCTCCGCGAAGCTCGTCGGCCGCCGGGCGAACAGTGTGCCGGTGTCGAACGGGATCCATTCGGCGTCGACCCGGGCGAGCACGCGCTCGAGCAAGCCCGCGGTCCGCGGGTCGGAGAAGAACTCCGGATGCCGGACCTCGACGGCGTACCGGTGATCCCGCGGCGCCTGGTGCAGGAACGCGGCCAGCACGCCGAGGTCGGTCGGGGAGAACGACGCCGGCAGTTGAATCCACACGACGTGGTTGCGAGAGCCGAGCGGCTCGATCGCGGTGAGGAACGCACGCAGTTCGACCTCGGCACCCGACAGCCGGCGCTCGTGCGTGATGAACTGCGGCAGTTTCACCACGAAGCGGAAGTCAGGCGGCGTCTGGGCGGCCCAGGTCTCCACCGTCGCGCGTGAAGGTGTCGCGTAGAACGTCGTGTTGCTCTCGACCGCGTTGCACCAGGAGGCGTACGCCCGGAGCTTGTCGCGGGAAGGTTGCGGCCACGCGGGATGTGTCCACTGAGCACATCCCACGTGGAGCCGCACTGTCACAATTTAGCGAGCTACCTCAGCGCTCGACCTCGCCGCGGATGAACTTCTCCACCAGGTCGCGGCAGACGTCGTCGGCGTACTGCTCCGGCGGCGACTTCATGAAGTACGAGGACGCGGACAGGATCGGGCCGCCGATGCCACGGTCCTTGGCGATCTTGGCCGCCCGGATGGCGTCGATGATGATGCCGGCGGAGTTCGGCGAGTCCCAGACCTCGAGCTTGTACTCCAGCGACAGCGGGACGTCGCCGAAGTTGCGGCCCTCGAGCCGGATGAACGCCCACTTGCGGTCGTCCAGCCAGGCCACGTAGTCGGACGGACCGATGTGCACGTTGCGATCCTCGATCTCCTCGCGCAGCTGCGAGGTGACCGACTGGGTCTTGCTGATCTTCTTGGACTCCAGCCGCTCCCGCTCGAGCATGTTCTTGAAGTCCATGTTGCCGCCGACGTTCAGCTGGTACGTGCGGTCGACGGTGACGCCGCGGTCCTCGAACAGCTTGGTCAGCACCCGGTGGGTGATGGTCGCGCCGATCTGCGACTTGATGTCGTCACCGACGATCGGCACACCCGCGGCGGTGAACTTGTCCGCCCATTCCTTGGTGCCGGCGATGAACACCGGCAGCGCGTTCACGAACGCGACCCCCGCGTCGATGGCGCACTGGGCGTAGAACTTCGCCGCCTGCTCCGAACCGACCGGCAGGTAGCAGACCAGTACGTCGACCTCGGCCTCCCGCAGTGCGGCGACGACGTCCACGGGCTGGGTGTCGGACTCGGTGATGGTCTCGCGGTAGTACTTGCCGAGACCGTCGAGGGTGTGACCGCGCTGCACGGTGACACCGGTCGGCGGCACGTCGCAGATCTTGATCGTGTTGTTCTCGCTGGCGCCGATGGCGTCGGCGAGGTCCAGGCCGACCTTCTTGCCGTCGACGTCGAAGGCGGCCACAAACTGCACGTCCTTGACGTGGTAGTCGCCGAACACGACGTGCATCAGACCTGGTACGCGTTCCGTGGGCTTCGCGTCCCGGTAGTAGTGCACGCCCTGGACGAGCGAGCTGGCGCAGTTGCCGACGCCGACGATCGCTACGCGGATCGAGGTCATCTGGAATCTCCTTGGGTAGGCGGTTGATGCTGTTCAGGGGGCCGCTGTTGCCGCCGCTCGCCGTCGATGAGTTCGTTCAGCCAGCGGACCTCGCGCTCGGCCGACTCCAGGCCGTGCCGTTGCAGCTCGAGGGTGTAGGCGTCCATCCGCTCCGCGGTCCGGCTCATCGCTGCCCGGAAGTTGGCCAGCCGCTCCTCCATCCGGGCCCGCCGGCCCTCGAGGATGCGCAACCGGGTGGCCGGATCGGTCCGGCCGAAGAACGAGAACCGGACGCCGAACGTGTCGTCCTCCCACGCCGACGGACCCCCGTCGTGCATCGCGTGCGCGAAGTGGTCCTTGCCGTCGGCGGTGATCGTGTAGACGATCTTGGGCCTGCGACCAGACTCCGGCGTACCGGGGTCGGCCGTGATCAGGCCGTTGCGGAGCATCGCCTTGAGGCACGGGTAGAGCGAACCGAACGAGAGCACGCGTCCCCAGCCGAACTGGGCGTTGACGCGCTTGCGGAGCTCGTAACCGTGCATCGGCGCTTCGTGCAGCAGACCGAGTACGGCGAGCTCCAGGACCCCACTGCGGTTTCCCATGACCCACCTCCCACGGTCTAGTTTGTCATGACCTGATGTATCGACTCGATACATCAGGGCGCCACTCTAAAACTCCGGAGACCTGTGGACAAGACCTGACAAAGTCCAGCTATGTCAGCGTCCTCACCGGCGACGCCGGAAACCTGTTACGTCAGCCGTCGATCCGCGTTAAACCTTTGACACACAGAGTCGTGGTCCAGGAGCGGAGGGTCATGGCCGACAGCCATGGGAAGCACGTCAAGGACGTCGAGCGTGAGGGGCCGCTGGCCCGGGTGGCTCTGCGGTTCACCGCGTTCACCGAGAAGTGGCTGCCCGACGCGTTCGGGTTCGTCCTGGTCGGCACCTTCGCCGTGCTGGTCTTCGGACTCGTCACCGGCGAGCCGCTGCTGAGGCGCCCGGACGACCCGGCCGCGACGAAGGGCTTCGGCCTGGTCGATGCCTGGGGCATCGGGTTCTGGTCGCTCATCACCTTCACCCTGCAGATGGCGATGATCATCATCGGCGGGTACGCCGTCGCCACCAGCGGACCGGTCGCCCGGCTGATCGCGCGCCTCGCCCGGATCCCCAGGACACCGCGGACCGCGGTCGCGTTCGTCGCCGCGGTCGCCATGCTGGCGTCGTACCTGAACTGGGCGTTCAGCCTGATCTTCGCCGCGATCCTCGCGCGGGAGGTGGCCCGCAACGTGCCGAGGGCGGACTACCGCGCGCTGGGCGCGATGGCCTTTCTCGGGCTGGGCACGGTCTGGGCGCAGGGGCTGTCCGGCTCGGCGGCGCTGCAGGTCGCGAGTGCGAGCAGCAGTCCGGCGCCCGTCCAGGAGGTCATCAAGGCCGGCGGCCGGGAGAGCGGACTGATCCCGCTCAGCGACACCATCTTCACCTGGCAGGCGCTCGCGGCGACCCTCCTGGTGTACGTCGTGGGCGTGGCGATGGCGTGGTTCATCGCACCTGGTGAGGACCACTCGAGGACCGCCGAGCATCTCGGCATCGAGCTCCGGCCGCTCGTCGGCCGCGGCTCGGCCTACAACGGTCAGCGTGCGGAGAGCGAGCAGCGCAGGCCGGGTGACTGGCTCGAGCACTCGCCGCTGTTCAGTCTGCTGATCGTCGTGCTCGGTGTGGTCTACCTGGTCCGCTACTTCAGCGGGAAGAATTTCTTCAGCGCGCTCGACCTGAACACGGTCAACCTCATCCTGTTCCTGCTCGCGCTCCTGCTCCACTGGCGTCCGTGGCGGATGGCCCGGGCGGTGCGCGACGGTGCCCCGGCCGCGGCCGGCGTACTGCTGCAGTTCCCGCTGTACGGCGGCATCTTCGGGATGATCGCGTACACCGGCATCTCCGCCCGGGTGGCCGGTTGGTTGGTGCAGGCAAGCAACCAGTTCCTGTTCCCGCCGCTGGTCGCGATCTACTCCTGCATCCTCGGCATCTTCGTGCCGAGCGGTGGCAGCAAGTGGGTGATCGAGGCGCCGTACGTGCTGGAGGCCGCGAACGAGCTGAAGGTGGACGCGGGCTGGATGGTGGTCGTGTACGACCTGGGTGAGGCGAGTGCGAACCTGCTGCAGCCGTTCTGGATGCTGCCGACGCTGGCGATCCTCGGCCTGAAGGCGCGCGACATCATGGGCTACACCTTCACGATGTTCCTCGCCTGCTTCCCGGCCGCCCTGATCGCCGTGACGTTGCTCGCACCGCACGTCACCGGGTAACCGCTTGCCGAGGCGTCCGAAAGATCTCGGTAAGGCAAACCGCGGCGGCGTCGCGGGTGACCGCGCCGCTTGTTAGCATCCAGAGCGGATTCGGGGCCGTTACCACACCCACCGTAGTCTGTGGGGCAATGACTTCCGCGAGATCGTCGAGGATTGCACTGTGAGTGAAGCTCGTAGAAAGGCCGTACCCGTCCGGCGCAAGAGACACTGGGCGCTCCGGGCTCTCGGCTGGTTCCTCGCAATTTTCTTCGTCGGCGTGATCGGCGCGGTCGCGACGTTCTTCATCGTCTACCAGGCGACCAAGATCCCGGACCCGAACAAGGAGTTCGCGACCAACACGACCACGGTGACCTACGACGACAAGAAGACCGCGCTGGGCTCGTTCTACGAGCAGAACCGGCACACGGTCCCGCTGTCGCAGATCCCGAAGCATGTCCAGGACTCGGTGATCGCGGCCGAGGACCGGACCTTCTGGACGAACTCCGGCATCTCGCCGTCGGGCATGGCCCGCGCGGCCTTCAACATCGCTCAGGGCGAGCAGCTCCAGGGCGGCTCGACGATCACGCAGCAGTACGTCAAGATCATGTACCTGACCCAGGAGCGGACGGTCTCCCGGAAGTTCCAGGAACTGTTCATCGCGACCAAGCTGAGCCGGCAGCAGGACAAGAGCAAGACGCTCGAGGGCTACCTCAACACGATCTACTTCGGTGAGGGCGCCTACGGCATCTCCGCCGCGGGTGACGCGTACTTCCAGGTGTCGGACCCACGGAAGCTGAGCGTGCCGCAGGCCGCGTTCCTGGCCACGGTGCTGAACAACCCGACGGTGTTCGACATCGACGACAAGGACCCGCGGACCCAGAAGCGGATCATCGACCGGTATCAGTACGTCATCGACGGCATGCGGCAGATGGGCACGATCACCGAGTCCCAGGCCGCGCGGTACCGGGTCAAGCTGCCGGCGCTCAACAAGAAGCAGAAGAACGACCGTTACCGGGGCCCGAAGGGCTTCCTGCTCGACATGGCGCGCAAGGAACTGGTGCGGCGCGGGTTCGACGAGGACCAGATCAGCGGCGGCGGCCTCAAGGTCACCACGACCTTCAACTACAACCAGCAGAAGAAGATGGTCGAGGCGGCGACCAAGGAACTGCCGAAGAAGCGTGACAACCTGCACGTCGGCATGGCCACGGTCCAGCCGGGGACGGGCGCGCTCCTGGCCATGTACGGCGGGCCGGACTACCTGAAGAGCCAGCTGAACTGGGCGACCCTCAGAGCCCGGCCCGGTTCGTCGTTCAAGCCGTTCGCGGTGGCCGCCGCGCTGCAGGACGGCAAGAGCATCTACGACATGTTCCAGGGTGACAGCCCGATCGAGATCCAGGGCAAGAAGCTCAACAACGAGTTCGACCGGGACTACGGTGACGTCGACCTGCTCTACGCGACCCAGGAGTCCGTGAACACCGCCTTCTACGACCTGGTCGACAACCAAATGGACAACGGCCCGGACAAGCTCGTCGACGCGGCCGAGGCGGCCGGCATCCCGAAGACGAAGGCGCTCGAGGTCGGCCGGGACAACCCGTCCACGGTGCTCGGTCCGGACCCCTACGCCTCGCCGGTCGACATGGCCAACGCCTACGCGACCTTCGCGGCCGACGGCAAGTACGCCCCGCTGCACGTGATCAAGGAAGTGACCGGCCCGGACGGCAAGGTGTTGTGGTCGGAGGCGAGCCTGACGAAGCAGCAGAAGCAGGCCTTCGAGCCGAACATCGCCCGGATGGTCAACTACGTTCTGCAGGACGTGGTCCAGAAGGGCACCGGCCAGGATGCCAAGGAGCTGGACCGCCCGGTGGCCGGCAAGACCGGTACGGCGGGTGGCGTGGGTGTCGAGCACCGCAAGGAGAACGCGGAGTGCGGCGGCTGCAAGGACGGCGCGGACACGCTGACGTCGTGGTGGACGGCGTACACGCCGCAACTGTCCACCTCGGTGCTCTACCGCGCCGGAAAGACCGGTGAGTCCGACCTCGACCCGTACTCCAACGAGAAGGCGTTCTTCGGCGGTGGGTGGCCGTTGAAGACCTGGCTGGCCTACATGGAGGCGGCCCACGAGGGTCTGCCCGAGGAGAAGTTCGCCGAGCCGGACGAGGACGACGTCAAGAACAGCCCGACGCCGACCTCCACTCCGTCGAAGACGCCGTCCAGAACCCCGCCCAGCACGTCGCAGAGCACGCCTGCCACCAAACCGACGAACACACCGAAGAACACGCCGTCCAACCCGCCTCCCACCAAGACCAAGCCGACCAAGACACCGCAGTGGCCGCCATTGCCCACCGGGCCGACGATCGAGCCGAGCGAGACGCCGGACACACCCGGCAGACCTGGCGGCGACCAGTAGCTTCGACCGGCGGCATCCCTCGGGTGCCGCCGGGCTTCTAGCATGGGGTGGTGACTCGGGCTCGGGTGGAACTCACGGGGTGCGTCTGTGTTTGAGCGGACGGCCGGTGAGCCGCGACCCGAGAAGCCGGGCAGAGCGCGGCGCGCCCGGGTCGACGGGGTGCGGTGGCAGCGGTGGATGCCGACCGCGATGGGCCGGGAGGTGCTCGGGTGGTGGCTGATCACCCGGGCAGGTCTGTTCCTGTTGTCGATCTCCGCGCCACTGCTGTTCAACCGGGGCAGCGACTACCCGAACGTCTGGCGGGCCTGGCTGCAGTGGGACGTCTGGCACCTGAAGGCGGTCGCGGAGTTCGGGTACGCCAACGGTGAGCCGTCCGGCGCGCCGCTGGCGGCGTTCTTCCCGGGCTTCCCGGCGCTGGTCCGGCTCGTCAGTTTCACCGGGATCGGATACGTTGCCGCCGGCATCGTCGTCTCCGGGGTCGCCAGTGCGGTGGCCGGCGTGTACCTGGCACGGCTGGCGCAGTACGAGTTTCCGCAGCTGAAGAACCTCGGTCCGAACGCGGCCGTGGTGTGGTTCACCGCCCCGGTCGGTGTGTTCCTCGCCGCCGGCTACACCGAGGCGCTCTTCTGCGCGTTCGCCTTCCCGGCCTGGCTGGCCGCACGGCAGGGTCGCTGGGCGCGAGCCGCGATCCTGGTCGCGATGGCGTCGACCGTCCGGGTGTCCGGGATCTTCCTCGCGTCCGCCCTGCTCGTCGAGTTCGTCACCTCGAAGAAGCGGGACTGGCTTTCGCTGCCGTGGCTGGCGTTGCCGGCCGTCCCGGTGCTCGGCTTCATGGCGTACCTGAAGCAGATCCACGGGTCCTGGTTCGCCTGGCAGGAGGCGCAGGAGAAGGGCTGGGCACGCGAGTTCACCTGGCCGTGGACCTCGATCATGCACACGGTCGAGGCCGCGACGAAGGGCCACTTCGCCGCCGACCGCAGTGACTGGACCTGGATGTTCCGGGCGGAGCTGGTCACGCTGGTGATCGGTCTGCTGCTGCTCGCGTGGTTGCTCTGGCGCCGCTCCTGGGGTGAGGCCGCCTGGATCGCGGCCACTGTCGGCGCGTTCTGTACGTCGTTCTGGATCTACTCACTCACCCGGGCGACTCTGCTCTGGTGGCCGCTGTGGATCGGCCTCGCGGTCCTGAGCCTGCGAAAACCCTGGCTCGGCCGCCTCTACCTCGGTCTCGCGATACCGCTGGCCGCGATCTGGGCCGCGGCGTTCTTCACCGGCCGATGGTCCGGTTGAGTAGTTCTGCTCAGGTTCGCCGCCGTGCGGCACGCCTAGCGTGATCGCATGCACACCCGCCGGTTCGGAAAGAGTCTGCTGCAGGCGGCGCTGACCGGAGTGGTGGCGGCGCTGGCCTACGAGGTGCTGGTGCGGTCCGGTGCGCCCTTGTGTGCGCCGTCGGCGACGCACTGTGTGGTGGATCTGCTGGGCGTGCTGTTCACCGTGCAGGTTTTCGGGCTTGCGGTGGCGCTCGCACTGCCCGTCTACGCTCGCCGGGCCGGGCTCGGCTGGGTCCCCACGGTGGCGGCCGGCCTGGCTGTGGTGGGGCTGAATCTGGCCTGGTTCGCGGTCGCCACCGGCTGATCCTGTCCGGCATGTGGACCCATCGGCCCGAAGGCAACCCTGCGGGGGGTTCGGACGTCGTTAAAGGTGAAGGGGTGGCAGTCCGGGCGGGGACCGCCACCCCTCCTCACTCGTCCGGCGGAACCTTTCAGGGGCAGGCTCCGCCGGAGATCGTCCAGCAGGGGCGGCGGCACCAGCCACCGCCCCTGACCTGTTACCCGTAGTTCCGGTCGATCGATTGGGACGGCGTCGGGCTCGGCTTGGTCTCGGCCACCCGCTTCTCGCTCGGGTGGGTACCGGGCTCGACCCCCTTCAGCGTTCCGAGCAACTCGATCTCGGACAGCGTGACCCCTCCGGCGCCCGCACCCGTCAGCACCAGCCGGTACTGCGTGTAGGACTTCGGCGAGGCGACGCTGAAGGACCGGGTGTACGACGCCCAGGCCCACTTCTCACCGGTACGCCGGTCCACCGGCGACCACGTCGTACCGTCGTTCGAGCCCTCCAGAACCCACGCCGACGGTGCCGCCCCGGTGGCGCCGCTGGTCAGGGTGTACATCCCGACCGGGCGGCCCTGTGGCAGCGCGACCGTGATGGTCGGGCTCGCGCCGGCCAGCGTGACCTGGGTCTTCGCGTCGTTGTCGGTCAGCGCGGTGACGTCCAGGCCGCCGGCCCCGACCACCGCTCCCTCGTCCGAGGTCGAGTCCCGCCAGGTCTTCGGGTCCTCGCCCGGCGTGGTGATCGACGGCGGCGCGTCGCTGCGGCCGGTGCCCCACCTGGACGGCTTGTCGGTCATCTCGAACTCGATCTTGCCGCCGTTAGCGATCAGGTCGTGCGGAAGCGCGGTCGAGGTCCACTTCTTCCCGTTCACCCGGACGCCCTTGACGTAGATGTTGCGGGCGTCGTTGCCGGGTGCACTGACGACCAGTTTCTTGCCTCCGGGCAGCCGGACCGTCGCCTTGGTGAACAACGGGGACCCGATCGCGTACGTCGGGGAGCCCATCTGCAGCGGGTAGAACCCCAGCATGCTGAACAGGTACCACGCGGACATCTCGCCGTTGTCCTCGTCACCCGGGTACCCCTGGCCGATCTCGGACCCCAGGTACAGCCGGGACAACACCTCGCGCACCTTCTCCTGCGTCTTCCAGGGCTGACCCGCGAAGTCGTACATGTACGCGATGTGGTGCGACGGCTGGTTGCTGTGCCCGTACTGACCCATCCGGACGTCGCGTGCCTCGAGCATCTCGTGGATCGTGCCGCCGTACCCGCCGGTGTGCAGGGCGTCCTCCGGCGTGCTGAAGAACTCGTCCAGCTTCTTGGCCAGCCCGTCGCGGCCGCCGTAGATCGCGGCCAGGCCGGCGCCGTCCTGCGGGGTCGAGAACGCCATGTTCCACGCGTTCGTCTCGGTGTAGTCGTGACCCCAGTCCCGCGGGTCGAAGGTGGTCGGCGCGTGGCCCCAGACGCCGTCCGGGCCCTTGCCCTGGAAGAACCCGACCGCCGGGTCGAACAGGGTGACGTAGTTGCGGGCCCGGTTCAGGTAGTACCGGTAGTTGTCGAGGTACTCCTGCCTGCGGGGGTCGTTCTTCTTCGCGGTGTCGTACAACTGCTTCGACATGTTCGCGATGCCGAAGTCGTTGATGTAGCCGTCCATCGACCAGCTGAAGCCCTCACCGGTGGTGTTGGCTGTGTAGCCGTTGAACGTGGAGAGGTCGAGACCCTTGCGGCCGACGTTCTGCGAGGGCGGTACGACGGCCGCGTTCTTGAGGGCGGCGTCGTACATCGCCTGGACGTCGATTCCCTTGATGCCCTTGAGGTAGGCGTCGGCGAAGGCGACGTCGGAGCTGGTGCCGACCATCAGGTTCGCGTAGCCCGGGGACGACCAGCGCGAGATCCAGCCGCCGTCCTTGTACTGCTGGACGAACCCGTTCACCAGGTCCGCGGCCGAGTCCTGGGCGAACAACGAGTACGCCGGCCACACCGTGCGGTAGGTGTCCCAGAAGCCGTTGTTCACGTACGTCTGCCCGGCCACGATCTTCGAGCCGGTCGTGGTCGGCGTGTCCGTGCCGACCTTCGGCGACGTCGGCGACGCGTACTTGATCACCGGGTCCTTGCGGGTGCCGGTGTTCTCCGAGCCGTTGTTCGGGTAGAGGAACAGCCGGTACAGGTTCGAGTAGAGCGTGGTCAGCTGGTCGGCCGTCGCTCCCTCGACCTCGATCGTGCGCAGCTTCGCGTCCCACTGGTTCTGCGCGGCGTCCTTCACCTTGCCGAACGTCGACCCGGCCGGCAGCTCCAGCTCGAGGTTCTTCTTCGCCTGCGCCGTGCCGATCAGCGAGGTCGCCATCCGCAGCTGGACCTGGGTGACCTTCGGGTCGAAGGAGAAGTAGCCGCCGACTCCTCCGCCACCGCCGTTCGACAGCTTGCCGGAGGCGAGCACCTTCTGGTCGACCACGCCGTACACGAACAGCCGGCCGGCACCGGTGGACAGGCCGCTCCTGACGTCGCTGTACCCGGTGACCACTCCCGTCGCCGGGTCGAGCGTCAGGCCGCCGTTGTTGTTCACGTTGTCGAACACCAGCGACGCCTTGCCGGCCGGGAACGAGAACCGCAGCATCGCGGCGTGGTCGGTCGGCGCGATCTCGGCCGCGTTGCCGTTGTCGAAGGTGACGCCGTAGTAGTACGGCCTGGCGACCTCGTTGTCGTGGCTGAACGACCAGGCGCGTGCCTTCCGGTCCGCGGTCGGCGTAGTGGCGGTCGACGGCATCACCTGGAACGTCTGCCGGTCACCCATCCACGGGCTGGGCTCGTGACTGATCGACAGTGCCTGGATGGTCGGCTTGTTGAGCTCGTTGTTGCCCTTGGCGTAGTCGTACAGCCAGGACGTCGAGCCGGCGTTCGTCACCGGAGTCCAGAAGTTGAAGCCGTGCGGTACGGCGGTCGCCGGGAAGTTGTTGCCGCGGGAGAATCCGCCGGTCGAGTTCGTGCCCCGGGTGGTGATCGCCAGGTCCGACGGGTGCTTCGCCGCGGTCTTCCGGGCCGCCCGGTCGGGATTGATCGCGGCGGCGATCCGGATGTCGTCGATCCAGCCGCGGAACTCGGCCGGTCCGGACGGCTTGTCGTAGCCGACCAGGATCCGGGTCACCGTCTTGCCGGCCGCGACCTTGCCGAGGTCCGCCTCGACGTTGTTCCACTGGTTCGTGGACAGGCCCTTGGCGTCACCCTGGCCGCGCGGGCTGAGCTCGAAGCCGTGGTGATCCTTCGCGCGGAGGTCGCTCAGGTACGTCCCGTCCGAGAAGGCCAGGTCGAGCGCGGCGAACGCGCTCGGGTAGCTGAGGTCGCCCTCGGTGTGCTCGGGGAAGATCTTGTACGACAGCCGGGTGTCCCGGCCGATCTTCAGGTCGACGTCGACGATCCGGTTCCAGGTGTAGCCGCGGCCCTCGGCGGTCTGGTGACCGGCGTACCGGAACGACTTGACACCGGTGTAGCCGACGCGGGCGCGGGCGTTGTAGGCGCTGGTCGGGCCGGAGTCCAGCCGCGACTCCGCGACCGGGCCGGGCGGCGGCAGCGGGGCGCCGTTCGAGAGGTACCAGTCGGCGAGCTGGACGATGTTCTCGCCGTGGTTCAGCGTGATGTCCAGCTTGAAGAACTTGTACGGCGTCTCGTTGGTGAAGCTGTACTCCTTGGTCTGGAACCGGGTCTCGAAGCTCTCGCCGGTCCGGGTGTCCAGCGTGGTCCAGGTGGTCCCGTCGTTCGAGCCGGCGACGGTCCAGTTCTGCGGGTCGCGGCCGTCTGCGTCGTTCGCCGAGGTGAGCGCGTACTTGCGGATCACCACCGGGACCGATGTCTCGTAGACCAGCCAGCCGGTCGGCTCGAACACCAGCCACTTGGTGAACTTGTCACCGTCGGCCGCGTTGGTGGCGATCTCGCCGGCACCGGTGTTCTCGCCGTTCGCGGTCACCTTATTGACCTTGTCCATCTCACTGCCGCCGATCCCGGTGGGGGTCGGGCCGCGGACGCCGTCGGCGCGCGGCTTCCCGTCCGGGCCGGTCTCGACCGTGTCGGCGGGGCCGGGCTGCGGCTGCCCGGACTCGAACGAGGTGAAGAAGGAGGAGCCCGTCACCACGGGCCGGTCCTCCGACGGAGGTGGGGCAGCATTCGCCGGCGTCATGGCAGACGACATTGTCACAATCAGTCCGAGAGACGCGACGAGCCCCAGTGGGCGGCGGAGAATCATCAACGCTCCTTGCACGGCCGGCCGGCACCACGGGACCCCCGTCCGCCGGTGTGGGATGCGCGGCCCCGATGACAAGGTTGTCAGCCCGCGCCCGGAGTGATCCTGCCCAGCTTGGTCACTTCTGGTCAATAGTTTGTAGCGCACTGTCGACCCATGGCGGGGGATTGACACTCCGGCGGTAGGTTGAGGACATGGACGAACGTGTGCTGGTGACCGGCGCCGCAGGGTTCATCGGGCGGGCTGTGGTGGCGGCCCTGCGACAGCGCGGAGTGCTGGTGACCGCGGTGGACCGGGAGCCCTCGGCCGACATCTGGGACGACGGCGTGCACGTGGTGACCGGCGACCTGGCCGACCAGGAGGTCTGTGTCGGGGCGTTCGAGACCCGGCCGACCGCTGTGGTCCACCTGGCCGCGCTCACCTCGGTGCTGAAGTCGGTCGACGCGCCGATGCAGACCTTCGCCCAGAACGTGACCATCACCCAGGTCCTGCTCGAGCTGTCCCGCGGCAGCGGGGTGGACCGGTTCGTGCTCGCGTCGACCAACGCCGTCGTCGGCAACGTCGGTACGTCGACCATCACCGTTGACCTCCCGCTCCGGCCGCTGACGCCGTACGGCGCGACCAAGGCGGCCTGCGAGATGCTGCTCTCGGCGTACTCCGGCAGCTACGGCCTGACGACCGCGGCGCTGCGGTTCACCAACGTCTACGGGCCGGGAATGTCGCACAAGGACAGTTTCGTGCCGCGGATGATGAAGGCGGCGCTCAAGGACGAGGGTGTCCGGATCTACGGCGACGGCAACCAGCGACGCGACCTCGTCTACATCGACGACGTCGTCGCCGGCGTGCTGCTCGCGCTCGACAAGGGGTACGACGGCCGGGCGATCATCGGCTCGGGTCGCGCGGTGTCGGTGCTGGAGATGGTCGAGACCGTCCGCGCCGTCACCGGCCGCCCGGTCCCGGCCGAGCACATCGAGGCGCCGGCCGGGGAGATGCCGGCCGTCGTCGTCGACATCGGCAACGACCTCGGCTACGCACCGACGGTGTCGCTCGAAGACGGGCTCGCCCGCACGTGGCAGTACTTCCGCACCGCGTGAGGCGCGTCCTCCGGACGCACTGGCTGCTCGCCGCCTTCCTGGTGGTGGGCGCAGTGCTGCGGGTGCTCGCGACCGTCGCCTACCAGCCGGCGATCATCTACACCGACTCGGTGCAGTACCTGAACAACATGAAGGCGCTCAAGCCGGACGCGCTCAACCCGATCGGGTACGAGTTCGTCCTGCGTCCCCTCCAGGCACTCGGCGGCGTCACCACCGTCGTGATCGTTCAGCACCTGGTCGGTCTGCTCCTCGGCGTCGCCATCTACGCACTGGCCCGTCGGCTCAACGTGTACCGCTGGCTGGCCGCGGTGGCCGCGGCACCGCTCCTGCTCGACGCCTACCAGGTGCAGATCGAGCAGAACATCATGGCCGAGACGACCTTCGACGTACTGCTCGTCGCGATCCTCTGGCTGTTGCTTGGCTGGGGCACGCCCGGCTGGAAGCGTGCGCTCGGGGCGGGTCTGCTGATCGGGGCAGCCTTCGCGGTCCGGGCGATCGGCATGACTCTGCTGATCGCGGTCGTGCTTTACCTGGTCGTAGTGGGCAATGCCTGGCGTCACCGTCGCCTCGAGTTGGTACGGCGTACTGCCGCAGCCATAGCCGGTTTCGCGGTGGTGTTCGGCGCTTACGCGACGTACTTCCACGCTGAGACTGGTCGATGGGGATTCACCGGTGCGGAGAACCAGGTGCTGTACGGCCGGACCGCCGTGGTGGCCGATTGCTCGAAGCTGCCGCTCGACGAGGGCACCCGGCTGTTCTGCCCCAAGGAGCCGCTCGGCGAGCGCCTGGGGGTGGACAAGTACGCGCACAACCACTACGGCGACCCGAACTGGCCTGGACCACTGCCGCCCGGCACGACCAAGCAGGAGCTTGCCTCGGAGTTCGCGCGGTTGGTGATCCGGCATCAGCCGCTGGACGTCACCCGGGCCGCGTTGAAGGACTTCCTCAAGGGCTTCGCCCCGACCCGGACCACCTCGCCGGACGACGTACCGCTGGAGCGCTGGCAGTTCCAGACCACGTATCCGAACCTGCAGGATCCCAACACCACCAAGGCCGCGGTCAAGTGGGGAGGGTCCGAGCCGCACGTGGAGCACGTGCCGGCCGTCATCCTGCGCGCCTACCAGTTGAACGGTGGCTACACGTCCGGTCTGGCCCTCGGGATCTGCGTGCTGATCGCACTCGCCGCTGTGGCCGGGCTCGGTCGGGCGAAGACTTCGGGGCTCCGGTCGGCTGCGCTGCTTCCGGCCGCGGCGGGCGTGATCCTGCTCCTGGGCTCGGCGGCCTTCGAGTTCTCGTGGCGCTACCAACTGCCCGCTCTGGTGTTCTTCCCGCTGGCCGGAGCGATCGGGCTGCGCGCGCTGCTCGGCAAGGACCAGGCCAGGCCGGCGATGGCCGACTACCCCGACCCCGTGGACGCGGCGGCGGTGAAGGACTTCGGTACGCCGTCGTTCGCGCCGATCGTCGTGGTCATTGCCGCCTACAACGAAGCGGGCGGGATCGGCCCGGTGCTGGCGAACATGCCGCGGACCTGCGCCGGCCTCCCGGTCGACGTGCTGGTGGTGGTCGACGGGTCGACCGACGACACCGCCGAGGTCGCCCGGCGGCACGGCGCGTACGTCTGCGTTGCCCCGAGCAACCGTGGTCAGGGCGCCGCGCTCCGGCTCGGCTACCACCTCGCGGCCGCGGGCGGCGCGGAGTACGTCGTCACCACAGACGCGGACGGGCAGTACGACAACGACGAGCTCGACGTCCTGCTGGAGCCGATCCTGCTCGAACGGGCCGACTTCGTCACCGGGTCGCGCCGGCTCGGGGCCGAGGACGCGGACAGCCGGCTGCGCTGGGTCGGGGTCCGGGTCTTCGCGGTGCTGGCGTCGATCCTGACCCGGCGGAAGCTGACCGACACGTCGTTCGGGTTCCGCGCGATGCGGGCGGACCTGGCGACCGCGGTGACGCTACGTGAGCCGCAGTACCAGTCGTCGGAACTGTTGCTCGGTGCCCTCGCCCTCGGCGCCCGGGTGGTCGAGCTGCCGATGACGATGAAGCGTCGGGGCGACGGGATCAGCAAGAAGGGCCCGGGGCTGGTGTACGGCGCGAACTACGCGCGGGTGATGACGACTACGTGGCTACGGGCGTACGTGCTTCGGCGGGCTCGGCTTCGGCGGCCGGCGACGGCTTCCTGGCGAACACGTACCGGTCGAGCAGCACGAACTTCAGGATGAACAGCACGCCGTACGTGCCGAGATAGGAGCCGCTGACGATCACCGTCTGCCAGGCGTGCGAGACGGTCCAGTCCTGGACCAGGCGGTCGGTGACCGTCGTGACGATCGCCGCCAGCACCGCCGACGCCACCACGATGATTGCGTACGGCAACAGGTCGCGACCGGCCGGGCCGCGGTGGCCCCAGGTCCAGCGGCGGTTGATCAGGTAGCTCGGCACGGTCCCGGTCACCCAGGCGACCAGCGAGGCCACCAGCGCCGCCGTACCGAACCAGTAACACAGCGCGAACGCCACCTGGCTGAGCACGGTGGCGACCACCGAGGCCGCCGAGTACTTCGCCCAGAGCAACAAACGGGTCCGGCTCAGGCCGGATCCGCTGATCACCTTGGTCAGACTCCCCATTGGGCCTATTGTGCACCTCCGCACCTAACGGTGACCGTCCGCGCGGATTCACAGCCAATTGCCAGCTTCCGAGTGGGGCCGGTCACGTTAGGGAAGCGGGTACTCGGGATAGGAAGGACTGTGCAAGCCAACATTCCCACAGGAAGGCGGCCGAGCCGTGCGCGTACTCGTTCTGGGCGGTGACGGTTACCTAGGGTGGCCGACGGCCCTGCATCTGTCCGACCGCGGCCACGAGACGGCCGTGCTCGACAACTTCGCCCGCCGGGGCTACGACCGCGAGCTGGGGGTGCAGAGCCTGGTCCCGATCCAGGACCTGGAGACCCGCGTCGCGGCCTGGGAGGAAGTGTCCGGCAAGACCGTCCCGGCGTACGTCGGCGATCTGCTGGACGCCGACTTCGTCTACCGGGTGCTGCGGGAGTTCGAGCCGGACGCGATCGTGCACTTCGCCGAGCAGCGGGCGGCGCCGTACTCGATGATCGACCGCGAGCACGCGGTCTACACCCAGCACAACAACGTCGTCGGCACGCTGAACCTGATGTACGCCGTCGCCGAGACCAACCCGGACGTCCACCTGGTCAAGCTCGGCACGATGGGCGAGTACGGCACGCCGAACATCGACATCGAGGAAGGCTGGCTGGAGGTCGAGCACAACGGCCGCAAGGACCGGATGCTCTACCCGAAGAAGCCGGGTTCGTTCTACCACCTGAGCAAGGTGCACGACTCGCACAACCTCGAGTTCGGCTGCCGGATCTGGGGTCTGCGGGTCACCGACCTCAACCAGGGCGTGGTCTACGGCCAGGAGACCGACCAGACCGTCCGGGACAGCCGGCTGGCGACGCGGTTCGACTACGACGCCGTCTTCGGCACCGTGCTCAACCGGTTCGTCATCCAGGCCGTGCTCGGCGAGCCGCTGACCGTCTACGGCACCGGCGGCCAGACGCGCGGCTTCCTGGACATCCGCGACACCGTCGAGTGCATCCGGCTGGCAGTGGAGAACCCGGCCGACGCCGGCGAGTTCCGCGTCTTCAACCAGATGACCGAGAGCTACTCGGTGTCCCAGCTCGCCCAGAAGGTCGCGGAGTGCTTCCCCGGCCCGGTCCAGGTCGAGCACCTGGAGAACCCGCGGGTCGAGCAGGCCGAGCACTACTACAACGTGAAGCACACCGGCCTGGTCGGACTCGGGCTCGAGCCGCACCTGCTGTCGGACACGCTGATCGACTCGATGTTCGACATCGTCGCCGCGAACAAGGACCGCGTCGACCCCGGGGCCCTGCTACCGACGGTCCGCTGGAAGGGCCACCTCAAGCAGCGCTAGGCCGTCAGGCACGACCTAGACGAAGAAGCAGAAGATGTGGCCGACCGGGTCGGCGTACACCCGGACGTCGGGTTGCGGCTGGAAGTCCTGCAGCCGGGCGCCGAGGGAGGTCGCGTGGTCGTGCGCGGCCTCCAGGTCGTCCACCTTGAAGTCGAGGTGGAGCTGCATCTGCTGCTTGCCGCCCTCACTCGGCCAGGTCGGCGTCCGGTAGGCCGGTTCCGCCTGGAACGACAGTTTCGTGTCGTTCGGGCCGGTGGCGGTCGCCCAGGTCTCGTCGTCGTCGCCGAGCTCCCAGCCGAGCAGCTCGCAGTAGAAACGCGCGAGCTTCCGCGGCTCCGGCGCGTCCAGCACTACTCCCTTGAGTGGAATCATCTTCGTACGCTAACGGCGGCCACCGACAAGCAACGTCGGAAGCACGGCCAGGAACCGGTCCTGCCGCCCACGGTCGGCCTGCTCCGCCAGCCAGCTGTCCGCGTCGTCCTGGGTGATCAGCGCCTTCTCGACCGCGGCGGCGGCCGCCAGCTCGAGCTGCCGCGCCAGCAACTCGTGGTCGGTGACCACTTCGGTGTGGACCACGACCTCGACGTCCCGGAACCCGGCGTCGAGCAGCCGGTCGCGCAGACCACGGGCGGCGCGCGGAGCCGCCGACCGGGACTCCAGCCCGAGCAGCACGACGTCGGTCAGGTCCTGGTCCGGGCTGTCGATCAGCACGAACCCGTAGTCCTGCCCGCCGAGAACGACGCGTCCGCCCGGCCGGATGACCCGCCACGCCTCGGCCACGGTCGGGACAGGGTCGTCGAGCAGGTGGAAGAGCCGGACGGCCCGGTAGCCGTCGACCGAGGCGTCCTCCAGTGGCAGGTCGCCGGAGTGTGCCACGTGAAACATCGCGTCGGGGACCCGCGACCGGGCGGCTTCGATCGCCACCGGGTCCGCGTCCACCCCGATCACCATCAGGCCGGCCGCCGTCAGGTCGGCGACCGCGTGCCCGGCGCCGCAGCCGACGTCGACCGCCGTGGCGCCGCGGTGCAGGTCCAGCAGCCGGTACGACTCCGCCCGGAGCTCCGCCGCCCCGGGCCGTTCCTCGATCCGTTCCAGAACGCTCATGGTGCCAGGCTGAAACTTCAGGTCCACCTGAAGTCAACCTGTCACACTTCCGGTCGGCGATCCGTCAGGCTCGGTGGCAGGACGGCCCTGCCATTACATCGAACCGGGAGACCAGTGATGAAGTTCGCGAAGACCATCGTCTACGTCGAGGACGCGCAGGCGTCGATCGAGTTCTTCCAGCGCGCGTTCGGCTTCGAGGGAACGTACTGGGACAACGGCGCCGGCATGGTCGACGCCGGCGGCACCCAGCTCCACTTCGCCACCTACGAGCTCGGCCAGGGTCACCTGCCGGAGATCGGCAAGCCCGGCGCGGTCGCGTTCGAGATCTCGCTGACGAGCGAGGACGTCGAAGCCGACTTCCGGCGCGCGGTCGAGGCCGGCGCGCAGCCGCTGAAGGAGCCGGAGAAGTCGCCGTGGGGGCAGGTCACGTCCTACCTGCGCTGCCCCAACGGCACCGTCGTGGACCTCGCCTCACCGGCCTAGGCGCTGCTAGTTCATCGACACCCTGTCGAAGGTGGTGGTGGTGAAGCGGACGTCGACGCCGACCTCGTCGCCGACCGCCGGGGGCGGCACCGCCGACGGCAGGAACAGCATGCTGGCCTGCATGTGCGGCGGCTCGGCGAACCAGCGCTGCTTGCCCTCGATGGTGAACGGCGACAACGCCATCCCGGCCGCGTCCAGGCTGCCCTTCGCCATCGCGATCGCCCGCTGGCGCACGGACGCGGCCGCGGTCGGAGCCTCCAGGCCGACGCCGTGCGCCGTCCCGCCCGACACCACGAGGATGTGGCCGTCGCCGCTGACCCGCCGCTGCCGGTAGCCGACCCGCTCGCCGCGGCGGACCGAGTGCACGTCGAGCACGGTGGCCCGCACGGTCAGCGCACCACGGTCGCCGAGCCAGAGGCCGGTCCCCATCCGCAGCCGTACGTCGTCGCCGATGTCGGTCAGCTTCTGCGCCGGGACGTGCGACACCCAGAGTGGTCCCCGCCGGACGTCCTGGGCCGCCTTGCCCAGCTCCGCGGCCTCCCGGAGGTTGCCCGACGTACCGCGGGGGCCCATCGGGAAGTGCAGGGACCAGCCCTCGAACCGGATCCGGTCGAGCGCGTTCAGCAGCATGGTGTGCCGCAGTTCGCGCGCACCGATCCCGTGCCGGCGCATCGAGGTCTGCACTTCGATCAGCACCCGGCTGCCGGCCGGGATCGACACCAGGTCGGCCAGCCGGCTGACGGTGTGGATCACGTTCTTGCTCTGCGGGATCTCGTGGAACGGGCGCCAGGGCGACAGGACGACGACGTCCTCACGAGAGTCGGGCGGGACCTCGAAGTACGTGCCGACCGCGACCGTGCGCGCCCCCATGGCCCGCGACTCGGCCAGCAGCCGGTGGTTGCCGAAGCCGTACCCGTTGCCTTTGGCAACCGGGACGATGTCGGGGTTCCAGGTGGAACGCAGGTGTTCGCGCCATCGATCGGAATCGACGTGCAGGACTAGGGGCATGGTGTCAACGCCGTCTCATGTAGAGGTCGAATGCGGTGTAGAGCGCCTTGTTCAACGGCAGATCCCACTCACCGACGTACTCGACGGCCTCGCCGCCGGTGCCGACCTTGAACTGGATCAGCCCGACGTGCGGGTCGTTCGGGTCCAAGGTGTCGGTGATGCCCCGTAGGTCGTACACGGACGCGCCCGCCGCGAGCGCGTCCGACATCATGCGCCACTGGATCGCGTTCGATCCGCGCACGTCCCGCTTGGCGGTCGAGCTGGCACCGTAGGAGTACCAGGAGTGACCGCCCACCCGGACCCAGATGGTCGACGCGACCAGGTCGCCTTCGTGGTAGGCGTTGTAGATCCGGAAGTCGCAGCAGTCCGACGGCTGGTCGGCCATCGCCGCGTGCATCTTCTCGAAGTACGGCAGCGGCCGCGGGGTGAAGTGGTCCCGCTCGGCGGTCTCGACGTACAGCTGGTGGAAGGCCTTCAGGTCCTCGGCGCCACCCTGGCTGACCTCGACGCCGGCCTTGTCCGCCTTCTTGATGTTGCGCCGCCAGAGCTGGTTCATGCCCTTGAGCAGGTCGTCCTGGCTGCGGCCGGCCAGCGGGACCTGGAAGACGTACTGCGGCTGTCCGGCGGCGAACCCCTCACCGGCCCGCGGCGCCTTCCAGCCGAGGGCGCGCAGCTGGTTGGCCACGGTCGCGCCGGACGGCTCGATCGCGTCGGCCCGGACGTCGCCGAGCTTCGGCTGCTGACCGCCCGCGATCGCGTCCTTGATCGTCTTGGCACCCCAGCGCCGGGTCGCGACCGGCGGACCCATCCGGACGCCGAACGCGCCGTGCTCCTGCAGGTGCGCCGCGAGCGGGCGCAGGTACCGGCCGAGGTCGACGGCGTCCCAGTCGATCACCGGGCCCTCGGGCAGGTAGGCGAGGTACCGCTTCACCTTCGGCATCTGCCGGTAGAGCACCAGGCCGGCGCCGACGAGCTCGGCGGGGTTCGCCGGGTCGAACCAGCCGAGTGACTCCGCCTTCCACTCACTCTTCACCGCCGCCCACCCGGGGGTCTGCAGGAAGCTCGCCGACGGCTGCGTCGCGATGTAGGCGGCGTGCTCGTCGGCCGAGATGGTCCGGATGCTCAAGTCACTCACGGTCGGTCAGGTTACCGGCCCGGAGCTTTGAACCGTAGCCGAGCCGGTTTCCCTGTGGACTACCGGGAGAGCAGTTCCTCCGAGACCTCCCACAACCGAGTGGCCGACTCCGGATCGAGCGCGTACTCCGCGACCCCGCTGTACTCGCTGTCACCGGCGGGCAGGGCCTCGTTGTTGTCCTCGAAGTACCGGCCGGTGATGCCGTCGACGAGCGGCGACGCGGCCAGCAGGACCGAGGTGGACGCACCCTGCGCGGTGGTCTTCCACGGGAACTCCTCCCAGGCCTTCAGCTGCTCGGGCGAGACGTAGCGCTGCAGCGCGGTCCGGATCCCGCCGGGCATCAGGGCGTTGGCGACGATCCCGTCACTCGCCCAGCGCTTGGCCGCCTCGACGGCGAACAGCACGTTGGCCGTCTTCGACTGCCCGTACGCCAGCCACGGTTCGTACTCGCGTCGCTCGAAGTGGAGGTCGTCGAGGTGGACGTCCGAGCGCAGGTGCGCACTCGAGCTGACCGACACGATCCGGGCGCCGCCGGCCTGCGCGAGGGCATCGTGCAGGCCGGTCGCGAGACCGAAGTGGCCGAGGTGGTTGGTGGCGAACTGGTGCTCCCAGCCCTCGATGGTGCGGTTCAGCGGCTCCGCCATCACGCCGGCGTTGTTCACCAGGATGTGGAGCGGTCCGTCCCAGCGCTCCGCGAACGCCCGGACCGACGTGCGGTCGGCGAGCTCGAGCGGTGCGACGAAGACGTGGTTGTTGCCGGTGGTCTCGATGATCCCGGCCGCGGTGCGCTCACCGGCGGCGGTGTTGCGGACCGCCAGAGTGACCTCCGCGCCGGCCGAGGCGAGCGCGCGGGCGGTCTCGACACCGATCCCGGACGCGCCGCCGGTGACGACCGCGCGCCGGCCGGCGAGGTCGACGCCGGCGATCACCTGCGCGGCGGTGGAGTCGTGGCCGAAGGGGGTGGTGATTCTGCTCATCAGGGTTGGTCCTGTTCTGCGAGCTAGGCTTAACCGGAGGGTCCTCCGGTAGGTTCAGTTAACTGGAGGATCCTCCGGTTATCAAGTCCGATAGGTTCTGGGGTCAGGAGGGAGGGGAGATGGGCACTGGCGAGCGCCCCCTGCCGGCCGACGCGCAGCGGAACCGGGACCAGATTCTGGCCTCGGCCGCACGAGCGTTCTCGACGTGCGGCCTCGAAGCCACGCTGGAGGGGATCGCGAAGGACGCCGGAGTCGGCATCGGCACCCTCTACCGGCATTTCCCGACCCGTGAGCTGCTGATCGAGGCGGCGTACCGCAGCGAGCTGGCGGCCATCTGCGACGCCGCACCCGAGTTGCTGGACTCGATGCCGCCCGCCGACGCCCTCCGTACCTGGATGGACCGCTACATGGATTACATGACGCGCAAGCTCGGCATGGCCGACGCCCTGCGTGCGGTGATCGCGTCGGGGGCCAACCCGTACGCACAGAGCTTCGAGCTGCTGGTCGGCGCGATCAAGCCGTTGCTGGACGCCGGCGCCGCGGCCGGTGACCTCCGCTCGGACGTGTCGGCGGACGACGTCCTCGTCAGCATCAGCGGGGTCGCCCTCGCCGCCGGGAAGAACCGCGACCAGGCGGACCGGGCCCTCAACCTGTTGATGGACGGCCTGCGCTACCGGGGGACGTGACGTGCGGAAGGTCGCGTTGGTGACCGGGTCGGCGTCAGGGATCGGGGCGGCGACCGCGCGGCGGCTGGCCGCGGACGGGATGACGGTCGCGGTGCATTCGCGGTCGAGCCGGGACGCCGGCGTCGCGCTGGCGTCCGAGCTCGGCGGGAGCTATCACCAGGCCGACCTGGCCGACGACGCCGCGGCCTCGGCGCTGGTCCCGAGTGTGCTCGCGGAGCACGGGAGACTCGACGTACTGGTGAACAACGCGGGGATCAGTTGGCCGGTGCCGCACGCGGACCTGGACGGGCTGACCGCCGACGACTGGCGACGGCTGCTCGACGTGAACCTGATCGCACCTTGGCTGTTGTGTACGGCGGCCCTGCCCGCCCTCCGCGCGTCCGGCGGTTCCATCGTGAACGTCACCAGCCATGCCGGCGTCCGCCCGAAGGGAAGCTCGGTCGCGTACGCCGCCTCGAAGGCCGCGCTGAATCACGTGACCAAACTGCTGGCCGCCGCGCTCGGACCGTCGGTCCGCGTCAACGCGGTCGCGCCTGGTCTGGTCGACACTCCGCTCACGGCTCCTTGGACAGCGGCCCAAGAACTGTGGAAGAGCTCGAGTCCGATGGGGCGCGCGGCCCAGCCGGCCGACGTCGCCGACCTCATCTCGGCGGTTGTCCACAACTCCTACCTCACCGGCGAGGTGATCCTGCTCGACGGCGGGCTGAATCTGCGCTGAGTTCTGTCGGCGCGGGCACCTACGATCGCGGCCGTGTCCTTGGGTCGAGACTTCCGGCGGCTGTGGGTCGCGTTCACCGTCAGCGCCGTCGGATCGGCGGTCGGCCAGGGCGCCTTGCCGCTGATCGCCGTACTCGCGCTGGACTCCACCACCTTCCAGGTCTCCCTGCTGGCCGCGCTGTCCGCGATCGCCGGCGCGGCGATCGCGTTGCCGATGGGGAACTTCATCGAGCAACGGCGGAAACGGCCGGTGATGATCACGGCCGATCTCGGGCGGTTCGCGGCCCTGGTGAGTGTCCCGGTCGCGGCGGGGTTCGGCGTACTCACCTATGCGCACCTGTGCGTGGTCGGTGTCGTCCAGGCGGCCGCGACGATCGCGTTCCAGTCCGCGAGCGGTGCGCACCTCAAGGCGCTGATCCCGGCCGAGGGACGGGCCGAGGCGAACAGCCGGTTCGAGCAGACCAACTGGCTCTCGCTGAGCGTGGGGCCGGCGATCGGGGAGCGCTGGTCAGCCTGGTCGGCGCGACGACCACGCTGGCGGTGGACGCGATCTCGTTCCTGGGGTCGGCGCTCGGCATCCGGCGGATCCAGCAGCCCGAGCCCGACCCGGTACGGCGGGACGCCAAGGCGGACCTCACGGCCGGATGGCGGTACATCTTCGGGCATCGCGGACTTCGCGCACTGTTCTGGAACTCGCAACTGTTCGGCGGTCCGGTCATGATGACCTCGCCGTTGCTGACGGTCCTCATGCTGCGTGACCTCGGGCTGCCACCGTGGAACTACGGGGTCTCGCTCGGTGTGTCCTGCCTGGGCGGCGTCCTGGGCGCCCGGCTCGTGCCCCGGCTCACCCGGCGATACGGACTGCACACGATGCTGTTCGTCTTCGGCGTCCTCCGGGCGCCGTGGTTGCTGCTGATGCCGCTGGCGCCGAACGGCTGGGGTGGATTCGTCGTGATCACCGCGGCCGAGACCGGGCTGCTGGTGGCCGCCGGGGCGTTCAACCCGTCGTTCGCGACCTACCGGATGGACGCGACCGAGGACGGGTTCATGGCGCGGGTGGTGGGCTCGTGGGCGATCACCTCGCGGTGCGTGCAGCCGGCGTTCATGGCGTCGGGCGGAGTGCTGGCCGCGCTGATCGGGCTCCGCGGTGCGCTGTGGGTTGCCGGAGTGTGCTGCCTGACCAGTGCCTTCGTGCTCCCGTGGAAGGCGGCTAGACCAGCCCCATTGCCTGAGCCAGCCTGACCACGTTGCCCATGATCCCGTCGGGCTGCGCGTCCAGGTAGGCGATCGCCTTGTCGACCGGCAGCACCAGCACCTCGACCACCTGCTCGCCGTCGTCCGGGTTGGTCGGCTCCTGCGCGACGACGACGTCCGCGACCACGTTCGCCCAGTACGAGACCGGGTGCGGCAGGTGCGGCCGGTACGGCTCGGGGCGGCGGTGCTCGGCGCGATGCGCACCGAGCCAGGTCATCGGCCCGGTCAACCGCGCGCCGGCCTCCTCGAGCAGCTCTCGCTCCACCGTCTGCTCGATCGTCTCGTCCGGCTCGCGGGTGCCTCCGGGCAGGAACCGCCAGCCAAGGTCGTTGCCGCAGACAACGATACCGCCCTCGGTCCGGCCGAGGACGTGCACGTTGCTGATCAGCTCGTCCGGCGGCTCCTCGGTCTGGAACCGGACGTCGAGATCACCCCAGGCCCAGTAGTCCGCCGCGAAAAGCTCGGGAAACCGCTCGGCCCAGGTCTGCATGCCGAGCATTGTCCCGTGCTGCGCTACGGTCCCCCCATGGCGGCCCCATCACCGGACCCATCGCCCGACCCGACGCCGGACGCGGAGCGCGCACGCCGTACCACCGCGCGCCTGCTCGGTGGCTGCGCCGCGCTGACCGTGCTGGTCGGCATCTTCCAGCTCGGCGAGATCGTCCAGGGGGCCGACGAGTACGGCGCCGGCGCCTGGCTCGGCGTGACCGTCGCGGTCCTCGCCATCCTCGGCCTGGTTGCCCTGTACGGCGCCTGCGCGCTGGGCCGGGCCACCCTGCGGACGCGACTGATCGGCAAGCTCGACGTGTTCCAGGTGGCGACCGTGCTGCTGCTGGTCGCCGTCACCGCCGGGGTCCTGATCCCCACCCGGAACACGACCGCCCTCGCGCTGCTGCTGCCGTGGGGGATCACCTACTGGGTGCACGGGCTGGACGCGACTACTTCAGATGAGCCCTGAGGTAGTCGATGTCGGCCTTCTGACCATGGTCGGCGTTCGGCGTCTCGACCACCACCGGCGCGCCCGCGGCCTGCACCACCGCGACGATGTCCGCCGGGTCGATGTGGCCTTCCTCGAAGTTGCTGTGCCGGTCGGCGCCGGAGCCGAACTCGTCACGTGAACCGTTGGCGTGCACCAGGTCGATCCGGCCGGTGATCGCCAGGACCTTCTCCACGATCGTCGGCAGTTCCTCGCCGGCCGCGTGGAAGTGGCAGGTGTCCAGGCAGAAACCGACGTTCTCCAGGCGGTCGTTCCCGGACGCCTGGACGGCGTCCCACAGCCGGGCGATCCGGTCCAGCTGGCGGGCCATCGCGTTCTCGCCGCCGGCAGTGTTCTCGATCAGCAGCGGCACCGGCAGCTCGGCCCGCTCGATGCACTTGCGCCAGTTGTCGAACCCGGCCTCCGGGTCGTCCTCCTCGCCGACGTGCCCGCCGTGCACGATCACGCCCTTGACCGCGATCTCGGCGGCCTTGTCCAGCGTCTGCTGCAGCAGCTTGCGGCTCGGGATCCGGATCCGGTTGTTCGTGTTCGCCACGTTCAGCCGGTACGGCGCGTGTACGTACAGGTCGACGCCGGCCGCGGCCGCCCGTTCCTTGAGGGCTTCCTCGCCGTCGGCGTACGCGAGCTTCGGCGCCTTGTAGTCCTGCGGGTTGCCCAGGAAGAACTGGACCAGGTCCGCTCCTCGGTCGGCCGCCTCGGCCAGCGGGTCCTGCTGATCCACATGCGCACCCAGCTTCAAGCTCATGGACCCACCCTAAGACGGCTCACCGACAGGATTGAATTCCTTCCCCGCCCCACCGCCCCGATCTCGAGAATCCCATCCGGCGGACCGCGTCACCGGGCGGGATTCGTGCGTCGGCCGCTGGACGGGCCGGCCCTCGAACTCGGTCGACAGGACTACGTGAGTGTTCATCTCGCCGTGCTCACCGAGCCGCTCGAACAGGCCTTCGAGGTGCCGCATGGAGGTGACCCGGACCCGGAGCATCGAGCAGGAGTTGCCGCTGAGCTTGTGGATCTCGAGCACCTCGGGGAAGTCCTCGGCCCGCGTGGTCTTGAGCAGGCACCGCCCGGTCGTGCAGCGCATTTGCACGAAGGCGGACAGTGGCTGGCCGGCCCGGGCCGGGTCCACCTGCGCCCGGTAGCCGACGATCACGCCGGCGTCCTCGAGCCGGCGTACCCGGTCCGCCACCGCCGGCGGTGACAGGTTGACCCGCTTGCCGAGCTGGTTGAAGGACAGCCGCCCGTCGGCCTGCAGCTCGGCGAGGATCTGCCAGTCGGTGGCGTCGAGGTCTCGCTCCTGAAAGGTCATTGCCCCAGAACACCTTCGGAATCGCTACCGCACAAGCCCGAACGCCTTGTATCAGCCCTTCAGCCTCGGCGGCCGCCTTTCTAGCGTGGTAGACGTGTTGATCCCCGTCGTTGTGGCCGCGGCTCTGATGAACGCCGCCATGGTCGCTGCCAGCGCGATGAGCACCATCCTGGTCGCGGACAGGCTGAGCCCAAGTCTGGCGGGTCTGCCCAACACGGCCGGCGTACTGGGGACGGCGGCCGGCGCACTGGCCGTCGGCAGGTGGACCGCCCGCCAGGGCCGCGCTCAAGCCCTCCGGTCCGGGTACGGCGTCGGTGTCGCCGGCGGAGCGATGACAGTGCTGACCGCAGTGGGCGCGCACCTCGCTCTGCTGCTCGCCGGCATGCTCCTGATGGGAGTCGGCAACGCGGCCGGCCTGCTGTCCCGGTACGCCGCGGCTGACGCCGTACCGGCCGCTCGACGCGCTTCGGCCATGAGCACAGTCGTCTGGGCGAGTACGGCGGGTGCAGTCGCCGGACCGTTCCTCATGGCACCGTCACAGTCCTTCGCCGCGTCACTCGGCCTGCCGGGGGAGTCCGGGCCGTTCCTGGTCGCACTGATCACTGTGTTCGCGGCACTGCTGTCGTCCGTCTACATCCGGACCGCACGTTCCAGCGACGAGCCTCTGACGCGACAGCGGCTACGCACCGACGAAGCCCCTCGTACGCCGCTCGCCCTCGCGGCCGGCGTGATGATCGTCGGGCACCTGGCCATGGTCGCGCTGATGAGCTCCGTCCCCCTCCACACCCATCAGCACGGCGAGGGCCTCGCTGTGCTGGGAGTGATGCTGGCGGCGCACACGCTCGGCATGTTCGCACTGGCTCCGCTCACGGGATGGTGGATTGACCGCGCAGGGGCGCGGCCGGTGATGCTGTCCGGACTCGTTCTGCTGCTGGGCTCCGCCGTACTGGCGACCCAGACCGGTCTGGTGTTCACACCCGCTCTGTTCCTGCTCGGCTACGCGTGGAACCTTTGCTACCTCGGCGGCAGTGCGCGTCTGGTGTCGGCGGAGCAGGAGAGCAGGGTCGAGTCGGCCATCTGGGCCGTTGCGGCACTGGCCTCGGGTACGTCGCCCTGGCTCTTCACCATCGGCGGATTCCCGCTGCTCGCGGGGCTGGCGTCGTTGCTGGCCCTTCCGTTGCTGGTCCTGATGGTGCGGCCACCGGCGGGCAACCGGCGCGTACGGCTCTAGCCGGACCGGCCCGTGATCGGTCCGGAGAGTGACGACTGGCGGACTGTTCGTGAGAAACCTCCGCAAACTGCCCTGTGGATATGGTCAAGAGGGCGTCCGGACGCTGGTATTCTCTTGGGTGTGGCCCGGTCCATCGACCGGGCTCGTTGCTTGGCGTCGGCGGCAAGTGCCGGCGTGAAGCCCATCGCATCGCCCTCCTGCCACGGAGAGACCGTGGCCGCCAAGTCCGAAGGAGGTGGAGTTCGCGCATGCGTCGTTACGAAGTCATGGTGATCCTCGACCCTGAGCTCGATGAGCGCACCGTGGAGCCGTCCATCGACCAGTACCTGAACATCGTCCGCAAGGAAGGTGGCACGGTCGAGAAGCTCGACATCTGGGGTCGTCGCAAGCTCGCCTATGACGTGAAGAAGAAGGCCGAAGGCATCTACGCCGTCATCGACCTGACCGCCGAGCCGGCGGTGGTGAAGGAGCTCGACCGTCAGCTCACGCTGAACGAGTCGATCCTCCGCACCAAGGTCATCCGGCCGGACCAGCACTGATCCCTGGGGTCGTCAGCAGCATCGGTACTGTCGGCACCAGCCGCTACCAATAGCTGTAGACACAGCCACACCCGATAGCAGGAGGAACGGCAATGGCAGGCGAAACCGTCGTCACACTGGTCGGCAACCTGGTCGACGATCCGGAGCTTCGGTTCACCCCGTCCGGTGCCGCCGTCGCGAACTTCCGGATCGCGTCGACGCCGCGGACGTACGACCGGCAGACCGGTGAATGGAAGGACGGCGAGTCGCTGTTCCTGAGTTGTTCGGTCTGGCGGCAGGCCGCGGAGAACGTGGCCGAGTCGCTCCAGCGCGGCATGCGCGTGATCGTGCAGGGCCGGCTGAAGTCCCGTTCGTACGACGACCGTGAGGGCAACAAGCGCACGGTCTTCGAGATCGACGTGGACGAGGTCGGTCCGAGCCTGCGCAGCGCCACCGCCAAAGTGACCCGGGCGATGCGCTCCGGGCCCGGCGGCGAAGGTGGCGGCGGCTTCGGTGGTGGCGGTGGCAACCAGGGTGGAGGCCACGCCGGCGGCGGCCAGGGCGGCGCCGCCCCGCAGAACGACCCCTGGGCGACCCCCCAGCAAGGCGGTGGCGGCCAGTCCGCTCCGCAGAACGACCCCTGGGCCAGTCAGGGCGGCGGCGGCTCGATGGAGGAGCCCCCGTTCTGATCCGGTCCGGGTCGTGACCACGAGACAAGAGTGACCATTCCGGCACCTGTGCCGGGCTCTGGAAGGAAGAGAGCACCACAATGGCCAAGATCGTTCGGAAGCCGAAGAAGAAGGTCTGCGGCTTCTGCAAGGACAAGGCGACGTACGTCGATTACAAGGACACCGCGCTGCTGCGGAAGTTCATCTCGGACCGCGGGAAGATCCGCGCCCGCCGGGTGACCGGGAACTGCGTGCAGCACCAGCGCGACGTGGCCACCGCTATCAAGAACGCTCGTGAGGTGGCGCTGCTGCCGTACACGAGCACGGCTCGCTGAGGGAGGTCCGGCACATGAAGCTCATCCTGGCGCAGGAGGTCGAGAACCTCGGAGCCCCCGGTGACATCGTCGAGGTGAAGGACGGCTACGGCCGCAACTACCTCGTCCCGCGCGGCCTGGCCATCGCCTGGACCCGCGGCGCCGAGAAGCAGATCCAGTCGATCAAGCGGGCGCGGGACGCCCGGGCGATCCAGGGCAAGGAGCACGCGAGCGAGGTCAAGAACCAGCTCGAGCAGCTCACCGTCAGCCTGGCCGTCAAGGCAGGCGACACCGGCCGGCTGTTCGGCTCGGTCACCCCGGCCGACATCGCCGGTGCGATCAAGTCCGCGGGCGGTCCGCTGGTCGAGAAGCGCGCGATCGCGATCGCGTCGCCGATCAAGACCACCGGCAAGCACCAGGTCTCGGTCCAGCTGCACCCGGAGGTGGCCGCCACGGTCCGCCTCGAGGTTGCCGCCGGCTGACCTCAGCAGTCCGTAAGTAAGGCCCGCACTCCACTCGGAGTGCGGGCCTTGCTCGTGCCAGGTGTCATTCGGGCTCGGGGGCCGGCCAGGACTGGGGTTGCGGATCGGCGCCAGTTCCCGAGTTCGCCTCGGGTGGGTCCACGGGAGGCCACGAGATCGGGGCCGGGTCGGCCGCGCCGCCGGTGGTGGTCGGTAGCTCGATCGTCGGCCACTGCACCGGATCCGGATCGTCGGCGGCGACCGCCACCCCGGACGGCACCAGCAGCAGCGCGGTCAACACGCCGGCCACCCGGAGCAACCGCCCCGACGTCCGCCCGCCGGCCATCTGGGGCAGCAACCGCCCCGAGGTCCGCCCGCCGGCCGCCGGGATGGCCCGCCCTGGCGCCCGCGCGCCGGCGAGGAACCGCCGCGCCGTCCTGGCGGCCCGTTCCGCTTGCGCCCGCCTCGGGGTCACGGCTTGTCCAGGGCGTAGAGGACGGAGTTGTGGACGACGATCGCGTGACCGCCGGCCAGGCCCCACGGACGCGCTGAGTTCTTCGGCAGCGTGTGTGCCGGACGACCCGGCGCGGTCGCGACCAGGTCCTGGTCGAGGGTCCCGAAGATCGTCGTCCCGGTGATCGACAGCGGCTCGAACCCCGGGCTCGTGAACGTCGTCCCGGCGGTGAAGTTGATCAGGCACTCACCCCACGCCGCGACCTTGCGGGAGGTGTCCGGGACCCACTGCCACCGGTCGGCCGCGTTCTTCTTGGTCGGTTTGCAGGTGGCGACGACGGAGCCGTCGGCGCTCGAGTGCACGGCGGGGGTCACGATGTCCGCAATCTTGGTCTTCCACAGCACCAGCGCGAAGCCCGGGCTCGCGGCCACCACGTGGTCGACGTCCTTCAGGCCGGTCGGCGGCTTGAGTGCGAGCTCCTGCCGATCCTTGCCTGGCCGGCTCCAGTACAGCGGTCCGCCGTACCGGGCCATCAGTGCCTTGTCGCCCTCGGCGAGCAGGATGGTGGACAACCGCGGCTGGTTCGGTACCGCCTTGAGCTCGCCACCGGACACGACGGCCGCGCCGGCGTCGGACCCCAGCTGGACCAGCGGCGACGTACCGAAGAACTGCACATCGGCCGAGTTCGGCAGCTCGACCTCTTCCGGGAGGGCGCCGTCACCGGCCCAGTAGTACAACGTGTCCGGCGTCGCGACCGCGAGCACCGGCTCGGAGTCGATCGTGGTGTAGACCGGGCTCTTGGCATCCTTCGGCACCTTGTCCTGCCAGAGCACCTTGCCGTTGGCGTCGAACACCGCGAGCTTCTGGTCCGGCGTCAGTACGGCGACCTCGGTTCCGTCCGGCTTCACCGCCGGTTTGGTGTTCTCGGCGATGTCGACCGTCCAGGCCGCCTTGGTGGACCAGCCGGGAGGGGCCGGCCGGGCGGCGAACTGGTCCGGACCGACGGTCGGCTCGGGCAGCGCCGGTAGTTTCGGCGACTCCGTCGCCTTGGGTACGCCGTCACCGAGCTTGCTGAACACGGCGACGTACAGCACGGTCCCGATGATCAGGGCACAGGCCACGGCCGCGGCCAGGACGATCGGCCAGATCGGCTTGGCGCCGGAGCCCGAGCGGCCCTTGCTGTCCACGTCGACGGCCTCGACCCGGCCGTCCGGATGGATGATCAGCGGCCAGGAGGCGCCGTCGGACTCGACCGCGGTCGCCTTCACCGGGCGGCCGAGCTGCCCGGCCCGCTCGCTCACCAGCGCGATCGCCGCCTGTCGCGGGTCGTGATGGTTGACCGGGTGGCTGCGGCCGGCGATCTTCACCTCGGCGTTGTGGTCGTCGTACAGCCGGATCGTCACCTTGGGCCAGGACGGGATCTTCTCAGCCACGCCGACCTCTCATTCCCGCCACTCGACTCCTCATTCGTTCGCTCCGGTCACATCCGGTCGTAATGGTCCAGACCGCTGTGTCGGCGAGCCACCGCCCGAGTCACCGGCAAAGTAGACCACTAGCATGTCCACCGCACCAACGGCAGGCCGGTAGCCCTGGCAGGCCCGACGACGCGAGCCTGTGGCTCGACTGACCCCGACAAGGGGGTAGAAACATCCTCGCCTGTGGATGGGTCACGAAAGTACACCCGGAAAGCGAGAGAATACGGTGGGCGACAGCCTGTGACGCAGCGCGAGAGGAGGGGGCATGACGCAGAACCCGTGGACTCGGCAGCAATCGCCGACCCCGGGTCCGCAGCCGCCGGGTCCCCCGCCGCAGCCTGCCGACCGGATGCCGCCCGGCCCGTCCGCGCCGCAGCACGGTGTTCCCGCGCCGGCCGAGGACCAGCGACTCCCCAAGTTCGCCATTCCGGCGGCGGACACGCTCTGGTGGGTCGGCGTCCACGGTGGGTCCGGCGAGTCGACGATGGCGCAGCTGCTGCCGGGCACGCGGGCGGCCAACCATCGCTGGCCGATCCCGCCGCCACCGGTGCCGACACCGGTGATCCTGGTCGCCCGGACGAGTGGTTCGGGGCTGCGGGCCGCCCAGCGGGCCGCGATCGAATGGGCCTCGGGAGTGGTCCAGGGCGTCGCCGTGCTCGGCCTCGTGCTGATCGCGGACGCGCCCGGCCGGCTGCCCCGTGTCCTCGACGACTTCGCCGACATCGTCGGCGGTGGTGTGCCGAGGGTGTGGGACGTCCCGTGGATCGAGGAGTGGCGCCGAGGGGAGGCACCCACCCCTGACAACACCCCCGACGAGGTTTTCGAAGTCCTTGAATCCATCTACGCTCTGCGCGCGTCAAACCCAGCGGACTACCCCGCCCCGTACTGAAAGGCATATACCGCGATGATGTTGGCACATCTGATCTCGGAGGCCGCGAGCGTGCTTCCGCTCGTCGACGACCCGGGCACCGGCCAGGCGCCTCCCGGTTCCGAGCAGTTCAACAAGGTGATCGGCTGGGTGACCTGGATCGCCTTCAGCATCTGCCTGCTCGGTGTCGTGATCGCCGGCGCGATGATGGCCGTCGGCCAGCGGCGCGGCGAGGGCGGTGAGCACGCGGCCCGGCTCGGCTGGGTCCTCGCGGCCTGCATCGTGATCGGTTCCGCCTCGATGCTCGTGAACGGCCTGACGTGATCCGAGGCTGTTGCGACCGCCCCGAGACGCACGCAGCCGGAGCCTGATCGCCCGTGGGTCTGTTCAGCGGAGACTCCGGCTCCAAGGACGACGACGCCGGGGGTGAGGCGCCCGGGCTCTGGCAGGAGCGAGGTTTCGTCGCCTCGGCGATCGTCGTCGGAGCCGTGGTCGTCTGCCTGCTGGTCTGGTTCTTCGCCCGGGACCCGGGGACGCCGGCCACCCAGCCGACGGCCTCGCCGAGCGTCGTCGAACCGACCGAACAACCCACCGGCGAACCGACCGTGCCGCCCGCCACGCCCACGGACGAACCAACGCCCACGTCCACACCGTCCGGACCGCCGGCGTCCGGTCGCGGTGGCTGCTACACCAAGAACCCGGACCAGGGACGCCCACGGGTGGCACCGTCGGGGGTGACCTGGCAGTTCGAGGCGAACATGCTCATTCCGCTCCAGCAGGAGGGTGGTCCGGCCGTCACGGACGAGTCCGGTGTGCTCTCCTGTTTCGCCCACTCCCCGACCGGCGCCGTCCTCGCGGCGATGGTCACCCTGGGCCAGATCCGCAACCCGGAGCTGACCGACCGCGTCCTGGCCGCCCGGATCGCGCCCGGCCCGGGCCGGAATCGGGCCATCAGTGAGGCCCGGGTCACCCGAACCCCCCGCAACGAGGGCGACGCCTCGCAGTTCACCGGCTTCAAGGTGATCGACTACACGAAGGATCGCGCCATCGTCTACATCGCCGTCCGGCTGGACAGCCAGAAGATCGCGGCGCTGCCGGTGACGCTGACATGGTCCCGCGGCGACTGGCGGATCGTGCTGCAGGAGGACGGCAGCTTCAACGGCAGCGTGCAGCCGGACGTGCTGCGGTCGCTCGACGGCTACATCCGCTTCAGGGGCGCGTGATGATCGCCCTGGGCTGTTCCTGGGCGCCCTGGGACTGGGACGACTGCGTCGAGCAGTTCCTCGGTGACGCCGTCGAAGCCGCCTTCGGGACTTTCTTCGACGTCATCTTCGACGCCATCCGGGCGGTGGTGGTCGAGGCCGTCAAGATGGTGATGGAGGCCGTCGGCTTCCTCTGGATCTGGATCGACACCCCGGACGTGTCCAACAACGGGGCCGTCGGCTTCATCCAGGTGCACACCAACTACATCCTGGGGACGGCGGCCGCCATCGCGGTGATCGTCGGCGGCATCCAGATGGCGATCTCACACCGCGGCGAGCCGTTGCGCGACATCCTCAAGTCGCTGCTCACGATGGTGGTCGTCTCCAGCGCCGGCGCCGTCTTCGCCGCCACGCTGATCCAGGCCGCGGACCAGTTCTCCTCGTGGATCATCGGCGAGGCGCTCGGCGCGGACGACAGCGGTTTCGCGGGCAAACTGGCCGATCTGATGATCGATCCGCTCAAGGATCCCGGTGAGACGCTCGGCGTGGCGCTGGTGATCTTCGTCGGCATCCTGATGGTGGTCACCGCGATCATCCAGCTCGGGTTGATGATCGTCCGCTACGGCATGCTCGTGCTGCTGGTCGGCGTACTCCCGCTGACGGCGGCCGCGACCAACACCGAGATGGGCATGATGTGGTTCAAGCGGGCGGTGGCCTGGCTGGCCGGGTTCATCATCTACAAACCGGTGGCGGCGCTGATCTACGCGACCGCGATCAAGCTGATGGCGAGTCCGGCGACGCCCGAGGGCGCGCCGGAGGGTACGCCGCAGACGCTCAAGGTCGTCATGGGCGTGACGATGATGATCATCGCGGTGGTCTCGCTCCCCGCCATCCTCCGGTTCGTCTCACCGAGGACGTCCTGACATGATCGCGCTCGGATGCAGCGACGGCTGGCTGGAATGCCTGACGTCCATCGTCAGCGCGGCTCTCGCTCCTGTGGTCGAAGGACTGATCGAGTTGATCTTCGAACCGATTCTCGAGGCCGTCGCCAAGGCCGTGACGCTCGTGATGGGCACCATCGGCACCTTCTGGGTGTACGTCGACACGCCCGACGTCGGCAGCATGACGACGGGGCAGCCGGCCAACGACACCGTCGGCTGGGTCTGGGCGCACACGCAGTACATCGCCGCATTCATCGCGATGATCGGGCTGCTGGTCGGCGGCATGCACATGGCCTGGAGCCACCGCGGTGACGCGGCCCGGGACATCCTCCGCTCGCTGCTCACGCTGGCGATCGCGTCGCTGCTGTCGGTGGCCGTCGCGCAGGCTCTGATCGAGTTCGGCGACAAGTTCTCCGACTGCATCGTGACCACCGCACTCAGCGACAGCGGCGAAGGCTGGCGCTGCGGCATGGGGAACACCGGCGGCGGGACCGGCTTCGGCGAGACGATGACGGCGATGATCGGGCTGTCCGCGACCGTGGGGCCGATCGGCATCGGCCTGGCCATCACGATCGGCATCCTGACGATCATCGCCGGGGTCATCCAGATCGTGTTGATGGTGGTCCGCAGCGCGATGCTGATCCTGCTGCTCGGCGTGCTGCCGATCGCGGCCGCGGCGACCAACACCGAGATGGGCCGGACCTGGTTCAAGCGGATCGTCGCCTGGCTGTTCGCCTTCATCCTCTACAAACCGGTGGCCGCGATCGTCTACGCGACCGCGATCAGGCTCACCTCGAACAACGGCGAGGGCCTGAACTTCGGGAACTCCGGCGATTCGGTCGGGGTCCAGGTGATGAACATGGTCACCGGTCTCACCATGCTGGTGCTCGCGCTGTTCGCGCTGCCGGCGCTGATGCGCTTCCTCGTCCCGATGGTCGCCGCGACCGCCGGCGGAGCGGGTGCGGGCATGCTCGCGGCCAAGATGACCGGAATGGACAAGCTGGCCGACAAGGTCCAGCAAGGAGCCGACCAGGGTGGTGGTGACGGCGGCGGCCAGGGCCCGACCGGCGCCCGCAACGTCGGCCGGGCCGGCCAGCAGCAGAGCCCGAGCGGCTCCGGCGCCGGCGGTGGTGGTGGAGCCGGAGGTGGCGGTGGTCAGGCCGGCGCCGCAGGTGGTGGCGGCGGAGGCGGAGGCAGTGCCGCCGCGGCAGGCGGTGGCGGTGGCGGCGGTGCTGCGGCCGCTGGTGGTGCCGGTGGTGGAGGAGCCGCGGCCGGTGGCGCCGCCGCGGCCGGCGGTGGTGCCGCAGCGGCGGCCGGCCCGGCGGCAGCTGCCGTGGTCGCGGTGAAGATGGGTGTCGACAAGACCAAGGAAGCCGGCCAGATGGCTGCCTCCGAGTCCTTCGACAACGACGCCATGGACGGAGGCTCCGGTGGCGGTGGCGGTGGCGGTGGCGGTGGC
>NZ_SMKR01000060.1 GCF_004348725.1 Kribbella turkmenica | reverse complement strand
GGCGGGAGGCGGTCCCGGGGGCGGCCCGTACTGCTGACTCATGGCTGTTCCTCGCGGTGTGTCTGGTGGTTCGTCATCAGAGGGAGTCGAGAACCGACTTCTTCATCGTCTCGGCGTCCGCCTCGGCCTTCTGGGCGAAGTCGACCCGGGTCCGGAAGTCCAGCGCGGTGGCGACGTTGTCCTTGCGCCGGTACACCTCGACGTACCCCTGCACCTTCACGTCCGCCCCGGTCTGGTCCTTGGCGGTGGAGGTGTAGCTGATCGCGACGCACTCCTCCAGGACGTCCTTCGGGCACGGCAGGTTCCGGGTGTTGCCGAGCTGGGCGATCTCGTTCTCGGTCTCGCCCTCGACGATCGCGAGCAGGTACGCCTGGGCCGACACGTTCTGCTTCTGCCGGACCCAGAAGAACGCCCTGGGCTCGCCGTTCGGCGCGTAGGTGACCAGCTCCTTGCCCTGCGTCTCCTTCGCCAGCAGGCTCCAGCCCTCGACCGGTACGACGGACACGCCGAAGCCGACCTGGAGCGCGTTGGCCGGCGGGACGTACGTCGTCGCCGGCGTACTGACCGTCGGCGGCGCCGACTGGACCGGCGGCTCGGCGGTGTCGTCGCCACCCGACAGCAGGACGAGCGCGACCGCGACCAGCACGACCACGAGCAGCCCGGCGCCGACCGGGATCAGCAGCGGCGGGATCCGCGGGCCCTTCTTCTCCGGCGGCGGCCGCCGCAGCGACGGCGGCCCCACCTTGTCGCCCCACGCCGAGCTCGTCTCGGTGGCCGGGCGGGGCCCTGGACCGGGCGTGTCGGTCCAGGGACCGGGCGGAGGCGGCACCTCGAGGTCCCACGGCGACGTCGGCCGCTCCGGTTCCGGCGGAGCCGCCGCGTCGTCGTCGCCCGCTCCGGGCTGGTTGACCCAGGGGTTGCCCCCGCCGGCATTCTTGTCGCGCTTGCCTGTCACTGGCTCCTGACCACCGACTTCAGCATCGCCGTCGAGTCCGGCTCGATCGTGCCGATCTTGTCCTTGCGCCCGTACACCCGGACGATCGTGATCACGCCGTCGTTGCGCTCGATGACGCCGACGAACCCGACCACCGGCAGGCTGCCGTTCTGGGTGGTGGACACGGCCTGGAAGGCCTGGGTGGTGACGACCTTGACCTCGGTCTTGTCGTTCGCCCCCGGCTTGGTCTCCCGCGGCTGCGCGGTCTTGACCTGCGACAGGCCCTTGGTCTCGATCTTCAGCAGTTCCGGCAGCACGGTCGAGGTGGTCTTCCCCTCGCCCTTGAACGCGTTCACCATGAAGTACGCCTCGCCCTGCTTGAGCAGGTAGACGCCGCTGAAGTTGTCCACGCTCTTGCGGATGTAGCCGGGCTGCGGCTTCACGTAGACGCCCTCGGCCACCTCGATGCCCTCGTCGGCGTTCTCGGTCGGCTCGGGCGACGGGCTCTCGGTGCTGGTGGTGGTCGGCTGCGGGTTCGGGCCGGGACCGGCCTCCTCGTCGTCACCGCCGCCGAAGATCAGCGCGAGCACTACACCGATCACCGCGACGACGGCGAGCGCACCGCCGGCCAGGAACAGGATCTTGTTCCCGCCCTTGCCGCGCGGCGCCTGACCGCCGTACTGACCCCACTGCTGCTGTGGGCCGCCGTACTGCTGTTGCTGGCCCGGATACCCCTGCTGCGGGGAGCCCTGGCCTGGGTACTGCTGCTGGCCTGGGTACTGCTGCTGGCCTGGCTGCTGACCCTGGTACGGCGGCTGACCCGGCTGACCGTAGCCCGGGGGCGCCTGCTGCGGCCGCCCGTACCCCGGCGGCGCCTGGCCCGGCTGATTTTGCCCCGGCTGCTGTCCGAACCCGGGCGGTCCCGGCGGCGGACCATAGCCGGGCTGCTGCTGACCAGGGCGCTGGCCGGGCTGACCGGGCTGCCCCGGGTGCTGACCGGGAGGCTGGCCCGGCTGCTGGCCCGGCTGCTGGCCCGGCCGGCCGCCGTACGGCTGCTGCCCCTGGCCGCCCTGTCCGTAGGGCGGTGGCTGGTTGCTCATGCCTGCGTCTCCCCGGTCGTCGCCTCGTACGAACCTGCTTCCGCCGGTGCGCTCACACCGCGGGCGGACTTCGGCACGGACCGCACCGAGTTGCCGCACGCGGAGCAGAAGTCGGAGTGCGGCAGCAGCGGCATCTCACAGCGCGAGCAGAACGCCAGGTCGCCCGACGCGTGGTTGGAACCGCCGCGCGCGGCCGCCTCCAGCGCCGCCTCGAGCAGGCCCTTGTGCAGCACGGTGCGGACCCGGATGATCAGCGCGCCGAGGAGCAGCAGGCCCCAGACGACGGCGAGGATCGCGCCGATCGTCGAGCCGTGGCCGCCGACGAAACCGAGCAGGTAGACACCGCCCTGGAAGAGCGCATTGACCGCGATCGCCTGGAGCACGCCGGCCACCCAGGGCGGGCCGAACCCGTCGTACCCCTCGCCGAGGCCGGAGAACTCGGCGGCGGCCAGGCCGGTCGCCGAGCCGTAGATCAGCGGCTTGATGAAGCCTTGCAGCACCACGATCGAGATCCAGGTGCCGGCGCTGCTGCCCGGTCCGGCGAAGCCGCCGCTGATCCAGCCCCAGTGCAGCACCAGCGTCTCGAAGCACGCGAACCCGACACCGGCGACGACACCGAAGGTGAAGCCGTCCATCAGGTCGTCGTAGCGCGGCCGCGACGCCAGGTAGAGCGGGCCGATCTGGCGGACCAGTTCGGACACGACCGGGACCAGCAGGAGCAGGATCAGCAGGTCCCGCAGCGCCGGACCGGCGTCGTTGCCGCCGATCGTGCCGATCGACAGCACGATCTTGTCCGACCACAGCCAGGTGAAGACCGCGGCCAGTACGCCGGTCAGCACGAACGCCGCGGCGACGACCGGGACCGGCTCGTCCTCCCACAGGTTCACGTCGTACAGGTAGAGGATGTAGACGATCGGGATGGAGAAGGCGGCCACCATGATCGCCACCGGCAGGGCACCGAGCGCGGCCGTGATCACGGTCAGCAGCAGGGCGACCCCGAGGGCGACCTTGTAGGTGTAGGGCTGCCGGCCGGCGCCCTGCGGCATGATCGTCGAGACCAGCCGGAACGACGCCACCGGCTCGTCCGGCCTGGCGGCGTACGCCTTCTTCCGCTCGGCGTCCCCGGTGCGCACGTCGTTGCCACAGTGGTGGCAGAAGTGCGACACCTCGGGGACGTCTGAGTTGCAGCGCGGACAGACCACGCCATCCTCCCAACCTCGGACGTCCGGACCGGCGCGGGGCCCGCGCCGACGGTGCTGGCGGCCCGGTCACCCGGGCCGAACCGGGACAGATTCTCGTACAGGCCGCCCTGGAATCATCATTTACCGCGCAGGGGTCACGCTTTCGTGTCCGGACTGTGCCCTGCCCGCCGCCGTAACTCGGCCCACACCCCGGCGATCCGCCGGTCCAGGTCGTCGAGCGAGCCCGAGTTGTCCACCACGACGCCGGCCGCCGCGAGCCGCTGCTCCCGGGTCGCCTGGCTCGCGATCCGCTGGTTCGCCTCCGCCTCGGTCATGCCCCGCTGCGTGGTCAGCCGTTCGACCTGTACGTCGACCGGCACATCCACCACCAGGACGATGTCGAACCGGTCGGCCTGACCCGTCTCGACCAGCAACGGGATGTCGTGCACGACCACGGCATCAGCCGGTGCGGCGGCCTCGAGCTCGGCCGCCCGGGCCCGAACCCGCGGATGGATGATGGCCTCCAGCCTGCGCCGGGCCGCCTCGTCACCGAACACGATCCGCCCGACCGCCGGCCGGTCCAGCTCACCCTCGGCAGTCAGTACGTCGCCGCCGAACGCGCGCACCACTTCGGCCAGCCCGTCGGTGCCCTTGGCGACCACCTCTCGCGCCAGTACGTCGGAGTCGATCACCACCGCCCCGCGGTCAGCCAGCCGCGACGACACCGCACTCTTGCCGGACCCGATACCCCCGGTCAGTCCCACTCTCAGCACGCCAGCACCCTACTCAGGCCCTGACCTCGGCGCGGCGACCGGCCTAGCGCATGTGCTGGAACTGCGGACGCGGATCCAGGGCGAGGCGGCGGCCGGTGGGGCAACGGTTCCGGCGACTCCCGGCGGCGCCGGTCTACGACTGACCTCCGGACGTGCGAGACCCCCGCACCCAGTACGGGGGTGCGGGGGTCTCGGGTCCTACCGGGTCAGGACAGGTCAGCCCTGGCCGGTCAGCTTCTCGCGGAGCGCCTGCAGCGCCTCGTCGGAAGCGAGCGCACCCTCGACGGGAACGTCGTCCTTCGGAGCCGCCGCGGACGAGTACGTCGACGCCTCGCCGGCCTCGACGTCGGCCGTCTTGGACTCCTCGATCTGCTTCTTGTGGGCCTCCCAGCGCGCGTGGGCCTCGGCGTACTGCCGCTCCCACTCCTCACGCTGCTTCTCGAAGCCCTCGAGCCACTCGCCGGTCTCCGGGTCGAAGCCCTCGGGGTAGACGTAGTTGCCCTGCTCGTCGTACGTCGCCGCCATGCCGTACAGGGTCGGGTCGAAGTCGTCCGACACCGGGTCGACACCCTCGTTGGCCTGCTTCAGCGACAGCGAGATCCGGCGCCGCTCCAGGTCGATGTCGATGATCTTGACCATGACGTCGTCGTTGACCTGGACGACCTGCTCCGGGATCTCGACGTGCCGCTCGGCCAGCTCGGAGATGTGCACCAGACCCTCGATGCCCTCCTCCACGCGGACGAACGAACCGAACGGAACCAGCTTGGTGACCTTGCCGGGCACGATCTGGCCCATCTGGTGGGTCCGGGCGAACTGCTGCCACGGGTCCTCCTGGGTCGCCTTCAGCGACAGCGAGACGCGCTCGCGGTCCATGTCGACGTCCAGCACCTCGACGGTGACCTCCTGGCCGACCTCGACGACCTCGGTCGGGTGGTCGATGTGCTTCCAGGACAGCTCGGACACGTGCACCAGACCGTCGACGCCGCCGAGGTCCACGAACGCACCGAAGTTGACGATCGAGGAGACGACACCCTTGCGGATCTGGCCCTTCTGCAGCTGGGTGAGGAAGTTCATCCGCACCTCGGACTGCGTCTGCTCCAGCCACGCCCGGCGGGACAGGACCACGTTGTTGCGGTTCTTGTCCAGCTCGATGATCTTGGCCTCGATCTCCTGGCCGACGTACGGCTGGAGGTCGCGGACCCGGCGCATCTCGACGAGCGAGGCAGGCAGGAAGCCACGGAGACCGATGTCGAGGATGAGACCACCCTTGACGACCTCGATGACGGTGCCGGTGACGACGCCGTCCTCCTCCTTGATCTTCTCGATCGTGCCCCAGGCCTTCTCGTACTGGGCGCGCTTCTTCGAGAGGATCAGACGGCCTTCCTTGTCCTCCTTCTGGAGAACCAGGGCCTCGACGTGGTCGCCGACGTTGACGACCTCGTTCGGGTCGACGTCGTGCTTGATCGACAGCTCGCGGGAGGGAATGACGCCTTCGGTCTTGTAACCGATGTCGAGCAGGACCTCGTCCCGGTCGACCTTGACGATGGTGCCCTCGACGATGTCGCCGTCGTTGAAGTACTTGATGGTCTGATCGATCGCCGCGAGGAAGTCTTCCTCCGACCCGATGTCATTGACCGCTACCTGCGGGGTGTTGCGCACTGCGGGGTCGAGAGGTGCCTCGATGCTGGCCGTCATGTGGTGGGTTGCTCCGTGGACTGGTGGTGTCGTGCGGTCGCGTCATGAACCGTTGGATCGCACCAAACCGCGGGATTGCCTGAAGACGACAGTTCACCACCGACTGCTGCGAGCACGAGCCTGCTCCGTCCGAGGTCGCGCGGGCCCATAGCGCACATCACAGAATACCGGTCTTGACGAAGGCAGCACAACCTGGGGCACCCGGTGCCTACCGGCCGCCCGCCGAGGTCTCCCGACGTGCCACGAAATCACCAACTGATCTCAATGTACGACGTCCAGCGCGGGCCTGCCTCCGGCGAGGGTACGCGTGTCCGCCATCCGAGAAACCAGGCCGTGCGCGGCCGCCGCGACCTCGTGCTCGGACGACCGGGCGGCGAGGTCGAGCAGCGCCCACAGGTCCGCCGCCCGGCCGAGGCCGACCAGCGGCTCGCCGAGGTCCGGGCCGCTCCCCCGGACGACGCCCAGGACCGCGCCGGCCAGCACCGGGTCGGCGCAGAACCGGAAGAGGTTTCCCAGGTCGGCGTACGGCGACCCGGCGTACGCGAACTCCCAGTCGATCAGGCCGGTGATCCGAGCGGCCGCCGGATCGACCAGCAGGTTCTTCGGATTGAAGTCGCCGTGCACCAGGCAGACCCGGTCGACTGCAGCGGCGAGCAGGTCCTCGGCCTCGGCGATCACCGCGGCGAGGCCGTCCCGCTGCCCCGCGTCCAGCCCGAGGTCGAGTCCCTCGGCGTACTGCTCGAGGTCGCCGGCCCCGAACGGCTCGATCCCCAGGTCGCCGTCGCGAAACATCCCGATGGTGAGGAACGGCATCCCGCTCAGCCGCACCAGCAACTCGCCCAACTGCTCGCCGACCCGCCGGCGGTCCTCCTCGCCGGCCGACTCCAGGAACACCTGCAGGTTCATCCCCGGCAGCCGCTCGGTCAGCAGGTACGGCGGATCGTCCGGCGACCCCTCGCGCTTCGCGTCCAGGATCCGCGGCACCGGCAGCAGCCCCTGCACCAGGCGGAGCAGGGCCGCGTCCACCGCGGCCCGGCCGGGGTCCTTCACGTACAGCTTCAGTACGGCGTCCTCTCCCGCCGCGCTGACCGCGTACGTCTGACCGCCGTACCCGCCTGTCAGTGGCACCGCACTGGCCGCGAACTCGCTCATGCCGGGTGATCCTGCCAAAGAGGTTTGAAGTTGACGTTACGGCAACCCCTACGGTCGAGCCCGTTGACGGAAAGGAGCGGCACGATGGCGTGGTCGATCGCGGAGGTGGCCCGGGCGTCCGGCGTCACCGCGCGCACATTGCGGCACTACCACGCGATCGGGCTGCTGGTGCCGGCCCGCACCGCGCCCAACGGGCGGCGGTACTACGAGCAGGAGCAACTGCTGCGGCTTCAGCAGATCCTGCTGCTGCGGGACCTCGGACTGAGCCTGGACGTGGTGGCCGAGGTCATCGCGCACCGGAGCAGCCACGACACGATCGCGGTGCTCGCCCGGCACAAGGAGTGGCTGCTGCGCGAGCAGCTGCGACTCGCGCAGCTGGTCCGGACCGTCGACTCCACCATCGAGAACCTCAGGAAAGGAGGAGAGATGTCACCGGAGAAGGTCTTCGAAGGATTCGAGCACAACCCGTACGAGGCCGAGGCCCGCGAGCGCTGGGGTGACGAGGCCGTCGACGCGAGCTACCGGCGGATTCAGGGGTGGTCCGAGGAGGAAGCCGAGAAGGCCCGGACCGGCTACACCCGTGTGCACGAGGGTCTGGCCGCACTCAAGGCGGAAGGGACCGCAGTGACCGAACTGAGCGTGCAGGAGCTGATCCAGCAGCACTACGAGGTGACCAGCCTGTTCTGGACGCCGACGCGCGAGGCCTACAAGGGCCTCGGCCAGATGTACGTCGACGACGAGCGCTTCCGGCAGAACATCGGCGACGGCGACGACTCGCTGGTCGAGTACCTGCGGGATGCGATGACCGTGTACGCCGACAACCGGCTGGACGCGTAACCTGACCGCGTGGCCGAGCCGCGCAGAGTTGAACTGACCGAGTCCCAGACGTCACGCGCCAGCCGCGCCTACTGGGACTCGGCCGCGAAGGAGTATCTCGCGGAGCACGGCGAGTTCCTCGGCGACGACCGTTTCGTCTGGTGCCCGGAAGGTGTCGACGAGGAGCACGCCCGGCTGCTCGGACCGGTCCGCGGCAAGCGCGTCCTCGAGGTCGGCTGCGGCGGCGCCCAGTGCGCACGCTGGCTGGTGGGCCAGGGCGCCGATGTCGTTGCCTTCGACATCTCGGTCGAGCAACTCCGGATCGCCCGGCAGCTCGACGCCCGGACCGGCACTGCCGTTCGCACGGTCGCCGCCGACGCCACCGCGGTGCCCTACCGGGACGCCGCCTTCGACATCGTCTGCTCGGCGTTCGGTGCGCTGCCGTTCGTGAGCGACGCCGGGACCGCGCTGCGCGAGATCGCCAGAACCCTGAAGCCGGGCGGACTGCTGGTGTTCTCGGTCACTCACCCGATCCGCTGGTCGATGCCGGACGATCCCACCCCGGCCGGCCTGCGCATCACCCATTCGTACTTCGACCGGACGCCGTACGTCGAAGTGGACGGCGCGGGGACGCCGGTCTACGCCGAGCACCACCGCACGACCGGTGACTGGATCCGCGCACTCACCGCCGCGGGGTTCGTCGTGGACGACCTGCTGGAGCCCGAGTGGCCGGCCGGGCACGACCTGGTCTGGGGCGGCTGGGGACCGGACCGCGGCCGCCTGGTTCCAGGAACCGCCATCTGGTCCGCCCACAAGGACCAGGTCTCGGCCGACGCCGACGAGGACCGCAACTGACGGAAGCCGACGAAGCCGAGCAGCAGCAACCCGACGACCAGCGGGCCGAGCGGAACCCAGAGGCCGATCAGGGCCCGGTCAGCGACGCCGCCAGACCATGGAGCGACGGGTCACCAGACCGGCCAGTGCGGCCATCAAGGTCGCTCCGGCGAGCACCCACGCGCCCAGCACGACGGCGGTCCGCCAGGCGTCCGGGCGCTGTGTCGCAGGCGTTCCAGCAAGGCGGTAGACGCTCACCGTCAGACCGGCGTACTCCTCTGTCAGGCCTGCGATGGAGTCCCGCGGTGGTGGCCCGCCGGCCTCGCGGTCAACGACCAGCCAGCCGACGCCCTGCTCCAGCAGCACGGGCGTCGGATCAGCACCGGTGCGCATCGCCGCCCTGACCGCCGTTGCCACCGCGGTGGCGCGAGGGTCCTCACCGGCCAGTCGGTGGCCGCCCACGATCAACTCGTCGGGGACGATCGCCGGTGGGTCGAAGTACCGGGGCATCGGATCCCGCACCGGACGACGGCCGTTCCAGACCGGTGCGCGATAGGACTCGAACGGCCACGGGATGAACGGCCCGGCGAGCACGCGCTGTGCCCTACCCCAGTCCGACGGGTACTGCGACACGTTGAGCCCAGGCCCGCCGACCAGCGTCGGCAGCGCCGCGATCGGCAGCAGTACGGCGGTCGCGCCGACGACTCGGTGGAGCGGGATACGCTGCCGCAGGGCGTGGACAGCCACACCGAAGCCCACAGCCTCGAGCAAGACCAACGGAGCCAGGTAGCGCTGTCCGTCCCGGAACAGGCCGGCACCGGGAACGCTCGCCACGACGTCTGCGAAGAAGCCCGGCGCCACGACGCCTGCCATGCCGATGACCACGGCCAGACCGGCCGCCACGACAAGAGCGCCGGCAATGCGGTCCTGTCGCCACCAGAGCACAGCACCGGCCACTGACATCAGCAGCATGACGAACGCGAAGATCACTGGGATCAGGTCGCCTCTATTGCCCGGAACAACGTCTGCGTTCCAGACGCCGCCGAGGGTCAGCAGAGTGGGCAGGGCTCCCCCGTAGCCTTCGTCACGTGCGGCGAAGGCTGTCACCGATGCCGGGTCGACAGTGGCGTTGCCACCGTGCACGAGGCCGGCCACCAACCACGGTGCGTTCAGAAGTGCGGCTCCACCGAGTGGCCACACCCGGCCTCGCCCGGGCCACAGCAGAATGAGGGCGGCCAAAACCAATCCGGTGATTCCACCTGAGGCAGTGAGCGCACAGCCGGCCGACGCCAGCAGGAATCCCGGCCAGCCCGTTCCCTTCCGCAGTCGGACCGCGGACCGGACGAGCCATGGCAGAGCGGCGTACCCGAGGAGAAGTGCCCAGGCACCGAGTCGGAGCCGTTCGGCGAGGAACGGGTTCCACATGAAGAGGGTGACGGCCGCGGCACCCGGCAACGCAGTGCCGAGTCGTAGCTCTCGCCACAGCGCGGTCATACCGAGGCCGGACAGTAACGGGATCGCCACCAGAACGACCTTGTTCAGCACCTGGCCGCCGACCACGTCGTCCAGGACGGCAACGACCACGTCCGATGGGACAGCCCGGGGCATGGCCGTTGTGACACCGAACAGGTCAAGCCGTACCGTGAGGTCCGGCACGAAGACCATGTCGTAGCCGACCACGTAGCCCGGAGCAAGCAGCGGAGCAGTGATCACCAGGGTGAGCAGGACAGGCCACAGCCACGCCAGGACGCGCTCGGCACGTTCTGACATGAAACCCTTTCCCTCCCGTTGCTCGTCACGAGGCAGTAGAGCATGAGCGCGGAAGCCACACCTGAGCAAGAGCCCAAGTCGCCCCGTTTGGCGTTCCTGCGCAGCGCGACCGTCGTTGCCGTCGGCATGGCCATCATGAACGTAGCCGCTTACGGTTTCACCTTGATTGCCGTGCACCGGCTCGTGCCTGAGCAGTTCGGCGCGATCACCGCACTGCTCGGCCTGCTGCTGATCGGCAACGTCGCGTCGCTCGGTCTGCAGGCAACAGGCGCTCGCCGGCTCGCCACCCACGCCGGTGAGGGGGCGGCAGCCCTGTCCGACGCGATGCTCAAGGCCGGACGTCGCGCCGCGCTCGGACTCACGCTCGTCTGCGCGCTGGCGACGCCGCTGCTGGTCTGGCTGCTGCACATCGACTCGGCGGTCGCGATCCTGCTGCTCGCACCCACGCTCGGCTGTCTCACGCTGATGGGCTCACAGCTCGGCGTACTGCAGGGCAGTCACCGCTGGACCGAAGTGGCCGCGGTCTACACCTCGGTCGGAGTGGGCAGAGTTGTCCTGGGTGGTGGTGCGCTGCTGATCCAGCCATCGCTCGACGCAGCGATGACCGGGCTCGCCCTCGGCGCCGCCGTACCGGCTCTGCTCGGTGGCTTCCTGCTGCGCGGCTCGGCCGGCGGAACACCACAGCAGGTCAAAGAGGTACTCCGGGAGACGGTGCACGGCACGCACACGCTGCTCGCGTTCTTCGCGATCGCCAACGCGGACGTGCTGTTCGCCCGGGCACTGCTCGACGGCCGGCACAGTGGGTACTACGCGGCCGGAGTGATCGTGGCGAAGGCCTGCCTGTTCCTGCCGCAGTTCGTGATCGTGATCGTGTTCCCGTCGCTCGCCAGCTCCCCCGGCGACACGGTCCGGCTGCGCCGGGCGATCCGGGCGGTCGCCGGACTCGGTGTATGTACGGTCGCGGGTGCGTTGCTCCTGCCTGACGTGGTAGTGGCCGTGATCGGCGGGAAGGAGCACTACGGTCCCCTTGGTCCGTACACCTGGCTGTTCGCGATCGCCGGCTCGGCGTACGCCGTCCTGCAACTGGTCGCCTACGCCGCGATCGCGCAGCAGGAGAAGCGGGCCGCGTTGCTGATCTGGAGCGGGCTGATCGTACTCGCGATCGGCGCCGGGATCGTCCTGGGCACCGACCTCGCGACCGGCATGACCGGGGTGCAGGTGCTGGTCGCGATGACCAGCGGCTGCGCGGTCCTGCTGTCGGTGGGCCTGGCGGCCGGACTGCACCGCCAGACCTCCGACGACAGCTGACTCACCACAGGCTGCTGCGCGCGAACCGCCGGGCGAACGCGTTGGCCAGGACCAGGAGTGCCAGGCCGACCACCGACCTGAACAGGCCGATCGCGGCCGCATAGCTGAACTGCGGCACCTGCGACGCGAACCCGAGCTTGTAGACGTACGTGTCCAGCACCTCGGATGTCTGCAGATTCAGCGTGTTCTGCAGCAGCAGGACCTTCTCGAACCCGACCGACATGATCGACCCGATGTTCAGGATCAGCAGGATCACCGCGACCGGCCGGATCGCCGGCAGGTCGATGTGCCAGAGCCGGCGCAGCCGGGACGCACCGTCGACGATCGCGGCCTCGTGGAGTTCCGGCGCGACGCTGGTCAGCGCGGCCAGGTAGATGATCGCCGAGAAGCCCATGGTCTGCCAGGCACCCGACCACACGTACAGGTGCCGGAAGTAGTCGGGGTTGCTCAGGAGGTCGATCGGCCCGATCCCCAGCAGCCCGAGGAACTGGTTCAGCACGCCGCTGTTCGGGTCGACGATCACCACGATCAGACCCACCACGACGACGGTCGAGATGAAGTGCGGCGCGTAGGTGATCAGCTGGACCGACCGTCGGTACCAGCGCCGCCGGGCCATGTTCAACCCGAGCGCGAGCAGGATCGGCAGCCAGAACGTCGCGAGGAGCTCGTACACGTGCAGGATCAGCGTGTTCTTCAGCAGCCGCCAGAACTGGTACGACTCCACGAACCGCTCGAAGTGCTTGAAGCCGACCCACCGGCTGCCGAGGATGCCGTCGACCACGTTGTAGTCCTTGAACGCGATGATCGCGCCGTACATCGGCCAGTAGGCGAAGATCGCCAGCCAGAGCAACGGCAGCGCGAGCATCGCGTAGAGCTGCCAGTTCCGCCGCATCCGGGCGCCGAGCCCGACCGCCTGCTTCTTCGGCCGGGTGGCGCTGTGCGCGGGCGTACGTCGTACCAGGGTTTCGGTGGTCATGGGGCCTCCCGGTCTGGACTGAGGAGTGGAGGGAGCGGAGCGACTGGAGCGACGAGGGAAGACCGGGAGGTCGAGCCCCATGACCCGCCGCGCCGGAGGCGTGGCATCAGTAGAGCCATGGGTTCAGCCCTTCAACGAGCCGACCATGGCCCCCTTGACGAAGTGCTTCTGCACGAAGGGGTAGATCAGCAGTGGCGGAATGGTGGCGATCACGATCAGCGAGAACTTCAGCTGCTCCTGCAACTCCTTCATCCGGATCAGCTCGGCGGTGTCGCGGACCTGGGACGGGTCGAAGTTGTTCTGGATCAGGATCTGGCGCAGAACGAGCTGCAGCGGGAACAGGTGCTCGCTGGTCAGGTAGATCAGCGCGTTGAACCAGGAGTTCCACTGGGCGACGGCGTAGAACAGCAGGTTCACCGCGATGATCGGCTTGCTCAGCGGCAGCACGATCCGCCAGAAGAAGCCGACGTCGCTGCAGCCGTCGACCTTCGCGGCCTCGGCCAGCTCCTCGGGGATCGTGGTCTGGAAGAAGGTCCGGGTGATGATCATGTTCCAGACCGCGAGCGCCGCCGGCAGGATGATCGCCCAGCGTGTGTTCAGCAGCCCGAGCCGGTCGACCACCAGGTACGTCGGGATCAGGCCGCCGCTGAACATCATCGTGAACACGAACAGCGCCATGATCAGGCCCTTGCCCGGCAACCCCCGCCGGGACAGCGGGTACGCCGCGAGCAGGGTCAGCGCGGTCGCGAGCAGGGCACCGCCGGCGGCGTACACGATCGAGTTCGAGAAGCCGCTGACGATCGAGTCGTAGTCGAAAATCGCCGTGAACGCCTCCACGCTCCAGCCGACCGGCCACAGCCAGACCTCGCCGGAGACCACGTTCTTCGGGTCGCTGAGGGAAGCACTGGCGACGTAGACCAGCGGGTAGAGGACGGCCAGCGTGAACAGGCCGAGTGCGGTGTAGTTGCAGATCATCACGATCCGGTCGGACCGGGTCTCGCGCACGGGAGCCGGGGTTCCCGTCGGTGCGGCGGGTGTCGCGGTGGCCACGGTCATCACCCCTGGTAGGTCTCGTAGGCGGCCTGCTGGATCTCCAGGTAGGGCTGCAGCCCGATCCGCTGGATGCGGTCCAGGTAGTCGTTCCACTGCGCGTCGTCGGACGGATCGAGCCGGCCGGTGACGAACTTGGCCAGCGACGTGGTCACCTCGGTCTTCAGGTTCAGCCCGATCTCCGCGTCGAGCGCGGCCTGGTCCGCCTCCAGCGTCACCGGCGGGAACTGCTGCTCCATCGGCTGCCGGTACGGGAAGAGGTGGTCCCTGGTCTGCTCGTACAGCGGCGACTCGAACGTCGGCTGCCGCGGATTCACCCGCTCGGCGAGGCGGAAGTCGCCCGACCGGTACATCACGCCGTACTGGTCCCAGGTCTTGCCCTTGGTCTCGTCGGTGTTCCAGGAGTCGTAGCCGTAGATCGACTGCCTGCCGTTGATGCCCTTGTCGCCCTTGGCCGACCAGCGGAAGCCGGGGCCGGCGTACGAGCGCAGCACGACCTCGAGGTCCAGTTGGTAGTCGGCCCAGCGGACCAGCAGATCCGGGCGCGCGCACTTGCGGGTGACGACCAGGGTGGACACCTCCAGGCCGACGTTGAGGTAGTCCCAGGGAGCGACCTGGACACCGGCCGGGCCCTTCAGCGGCTCCATCGTCTCGTACTGGTGCCAGCGGGCCTTCGGGTCGACCAGGTCCAGGGTCATCAAGGTGCCCCAGTAGTAGACCCGGGCGCCGCCGAGGATGGGGCCGCCGGGGTTGTCGCCGTACCGTTTGATCTGGTCCTCGTTGGCGGTGAAGATGTCCTTCGCCAGCAGGCCGTCGGCGTACAGGCCGTGCAGGTACTTCAGTCCCTCGCGCCACTCGTCCCGGACGTAGTTCGCCCGGACCTTGCCGTCGTCGACGACCAGCCAGGGCTCGCCCGGGTTGTAGAGGAACGCGTTCATGAAGTACGTGTCCAGCGGAGCGTCCTTGTAGCCGCCGAACGGGATCGTCTTGCCGCCGCCCGCGACATCAGCCTTCTCGAACGCCGTCAGCACCTCGCGGAACTCGTCCGTGGTCGTGGGCATCGCCAGGCCGACCTCGCGGACCCACTCGGCATTCAGCAACGCCCGGCCGTTCGAGGCACGGCAGTGGTAGCAGTCGTTGATGTCGGGGAAGCTGTAGGTGCCCTTGTCCGGCGAAACCATCAGCTTGCCGGCTTCGGGGTAGTCCTTCATCGCCTCCCGCAGGTTCGGCGCGTACCGGTCGAGGTACGGCGTCAGGTCGAGGAAGAGGTTCTGGGTGCCGTAGAGGTAGAGCTGGGAACGCGTGAAGGTGATGCCGAGGAAGGCGTCCGGTACGTCGCCGGCCGCGATCATCGCGTTGACCTTGGTCATCGTCTCGGCGTCGTCGCCCTTGCCGGCCACCTGACGCCACCGGATCCTGATCCCGGTCTGCTGCTCCATCCAGCGGGTGAACTCGTTCTTCGACCAGTCGCCGACGGTCAGACTCTGCGGGACGACCACGGTGAAGGTGACCGGCTCGCTGACGATCGCCGTCCGCCGGCGCGCCTTCGGGCCGACGTACCCGGGCGGGTAGTTGACGCCCGTCGTCACTGGTGCGAGCTCGGCCGGAGGCTGGGCCAGGCTCTCGGGATCGGCGCCGGTCTCCGCCGTACCGGAGCCGCACCCGCTCAGGAGTCCGCTGCCGCCGGTGGCGGCGATTCCGAGCGCCCCGGCGACGACCGAGCGCCGTTTCACCGTCGTCGTTCTGAGGTCATCGCGCATTGTGCCTCCCGATCCCGGTTATGCCATATCCGATAGGATCTCGGATCTTTGCGGGAGGATCGCACAGATCGGATGACTTCGGAAGGGTTCGGACGTTACTCGCCGGAATCGGCCGGTCGCTGTCGGCGTCTTGCGGGGAAAGCGCTTCCCATTGCGGCTCGGCGGCCAACTTTCTTGCGGAAACTAACCGCCGCTGCCGGTGTCTATAGGGTTCAGACCATGGCGACCCCGAAGTTCATCATCGACCTGCGCGCGAAGATCGGGCACGACCTGCTCTGGCTGACCGGCATCACCGGTGTGGTCCTGGACGACGCCGGGCAGGTCCTGCTGGTACGGCGCGCGGACACCGGTCACTGGAGTCTGGTCGCCGGCATCCTCGAGCCGGGCGAGCAGCCGGCGGTCGGCCTGGCCCGCGAGGTCCAGGAGGAGACCGCGGTCACGGTCGAGGTCGAGCGGCTGGTCAGCACGGAGGCGCTCCCGCCGTCGAGCTACCCCAACGGCGACCAGGTCCAGTTCCTCGACCTCTGCTTCCGCTGCCGCCCGCTGCACGGCGAGCCGCGGGTGAACGACGACGAGTCCCTCGAGGTCGCCTGGTTCCCGTTGTCCGACCTGCCGGACCTGCCGGCACGCGACCGCGAGTGCATCGCCCGGGCCCTGTCCCCCGACCCGCTGCCGGTCTTCGAACGCCCCTGACAGCCAACCGGCCGCACCAGCGCCTGGCCGTATAGCCCGACCGGCCGCACCAGGCGGAGCTGGTACGGCCGGTGTGCTGAGGTGGGGCTAGGGCGAAGCGCCTAGTGGGCGGCTTCGTGCCAGGTGCGGCCGATGCCGATCGAGACGTCCAGCGGGACGGCCATCTCGACCGCGTGGCCCATGTCCCGGCGGACCAGTTCCTCGAGCGCCTCGCGCTCCCCCGGCGCGATCTCGAAGACCAGTTCGTCGTGCACCTGCAGCAGCATCCGCGACTTCAGGTCGGACTCCCGCAGCGACGCGTCCACCTTCAGCATCGCCATCTTGATCACGTCCGCCGCCGATCCCTGGATCGGCGCGTTCAGCGCCATCCGCTCGGCCATCTCGCGGCGCTGCCGGTTGTCGCTGGTCAGGTCCGGCAGGTAGCGCCGGCGGCCCAGGATCGTCTCGGTGTAGCCGCTCTTGCCGGCGTCGATGACGATGCTGCGCAGGTAGTCGCGGACACCGCCGAAGCGCTCGAAGTACTCGTCCATCAACCCCTTGGCCTCGTCCACACCGATCTTGAGCTGCTGGCTCAGCCCGTACGCCGACAGGCCGTAGGCGAGGCCGTAGTTCATCGCCTTGATCTTGGCCCGCTGCTCCTGCGTGACCGCCGACGGCTCCACCGAGAACACCCGGGATGCGGTCACCGAGTGGAAGTCCATGCCCGAGTTGAATGCCGAGATCAGCCCCTCGTCCTCGGAGACGTGCGCCATGATCCGCATCTCGATCTGGCTGTAGTCGGCCGACATCAGCGACTCGTTGCCCTCGCCGACGACGAACGCCTGCCGGATCCGGCGGCCCTCCTCGGTCCGGATCGGGATGTTCTGCAGGTTCGGGTCGGTCGAGCTGAGCCGCCCGGTCGCCGCGATCGTCTGGTTGAACGTGGTGTGGATCCGGCCGTCCTTCGGGCTGATCGTCTTCAGCAGCCCCTCGACCGTCTGCCGCAGCCGGGTCGCGTCCCGGTGCGCCAGCAGGTACGCCAGGAACGGGTGCTCGGTCTTCTCGAACAGCGCCTGCAGCGAGTCCGCGTCGGTGGTGTAGCCGGTCTTGGTCCGCTTGGTCTTCGGCATCTGCAGCTCGTCGAACAGCACCACCTGCAGCTGCTTCGGCGAGCCGAGGTTGATCTCCTTGCCGATCACCTCGTACGCCGACGCGGCGGCCTCCCGCACGCCGGTGGCGAACCGGTCCTCGAGCTCCTCCAGGTACGGCCGGTCGACGGCGATCCCGTCCCGCTCCATGCCGGCGATGACATCGATCAGCGGCAGCTCGACGTCCGCCAGCAACGTCGTCCCGGCCTGCTTCTCCAGCTCGGTGTCCAGCGTGTCCGCGAGGTCGGCGATCGCCCGGGCGCGCAGCATGGTTGCGTCCGCGGCCGGACCGCCCTCGACGTCGTCGAAGCTGAGCTGACCGTTGTCGGCCTCCTCGTTGCGCAGCTCGCGCTTGAGGTAGCGGACGGTCAGGTCGGCCAGGTCGTACGACCGCTGGTCCGGACGCGCCAGGTACGCACTCAGCTGGGTGTCCGAGCTGAGCCCGGCCAGCGTCCAGCCGCGCTCCAGGAAGCCCAGCAGCGGGCCCTTCGCGTCGTGCAGTGCCTTCGGCTGCTTCGGGTCGGCGAGCCAGGCCTGCCAGGCCGCGTCGTCGTCCGGCGTCAGCGCGGTCGGGTCGAACCAGGCGGCCGCCCCCGAAGTGCTCGCCAGCGCGAGACCGGTGATCTCACCGGTGCCGCGGCCCCAGCTGCCCTGGACCGCGACGCCGACCCGCTCGCCGGTGCTGACGTTCTCCTTGATCCAGCCGGCCACCTCGCCGGGCTTCAGCTGGACGCCGTCCAGCTCGAAGCCGTGGTCGACGGTCGCGTCGACCTCCTCGTGCTCGGCGACCAGCCGCTCGCGCAGCACCCGGAACTCGAGGCTGTCGAACAACGTGTGCACCTTGTCCCGGTCCCACGGCGTCCGGACCAGGTCGTCGACAGTCACGTCCAGAGTCAGGTCGCGGACCAGCTCGTTGATCTGCCGGTTCCGGATCACGTCGGCCAGGTGCTCGCGCAGCGACTCCCCGGCCTTGCCCTTGATTTCGTTCACCCGGTCGACCACGTCGTTCAGCGAGCCGAACTGGTTCAGCCACTTGGCCGCCGTCTTCGGCCCCACGCCCGGAACACCGGGCAGGTTGTCGCTCGACTCCCCCACCAGCGCGGCCAGGTCCGGGTACAGCCGCGGGGTCACGCCGTACTTCTCCACGACCGCGGCCGGGTCCATCCGGGCGATCTCGGACACGCCGCGCTTCGGGTAGAGCACGGTGACGTCGTCGCTGACCAGCTGGAACGCGTCCCGGTCACCGCTGCTGATGAGCACCTCGAAGCCCTGCTCGGACGCCTGCGTCGCCAGCGTGGCGATGATGTCGTCGGCCTCCCAGCCGTCGATCTCGGCGGTCGGGATCCGGAGCGCCTCCAGCACCTCCTTCACCAGCGAGACCTGCCCCTTGAACTCGTCCGGCGACTTCGACCGGCCCGCCTTGTACTCCGCGTACTGCTCGGAGCGGAAGGTCTTGCGGGACACGTCGAACGCGACGCAGACGTGGGTGGGCTGCTCGTCCCGGAGCATGTTGATCAGCATCGAGGTGAAGCCGTACACCGCGTTCGTGTGCTGCCCGGTGGTGGTGGAGAAGTTCTCCACCGGCAGCGCGTAGAACGCCCGGTAGGCCAGCGAGTGCCCGTCCAGCAGCAGGATCCGCGGCCGGCCGGCGCCCGGCTGCGGTGCGTCCTTGGTCATCGTCGAGGTGTTGGTTTCTGGAGCCACGTACCGACTCTAGTGGTTCCCTGGGACAGTTCTCGCACGCGTAGTCTGCTCCCGTGACTGATCAGATGAACCTGGGACCGGGCATGGGCCTGGAGGGCACTCTCCTCCAGCTGATGGGAATCGTTGTCACCGAGGCTGCACCGGAGCGGGTGGTCGCGACCATGCCGGTCAAGGGCAACACCCAGCCGTACGGGCTGCTGCACGGCGGCGCGTCCTGCGTGCTCGCGGAGAGTCTCGGCTCGATCGGCTCCGCGCTGCACGCGGCGACGTACGGCAAGGTCGCGGTCGGGGTCGACATCAACGCCACCCACCACCGCGCGGTCCGCGACGGCGTCGTCACCGGCGTCGCCACGCCGATCTACCTCGGCCGGACGACCACGTCGTACGAGGTCGTCGTCACCGACGAGCGGGACAAGCGGGTCTGCACCGCGCGGATCACGTGCCAGCTGATCCCGGCGCCGCCGGGTACCTGACGTCGGTGGCGTCGGCCGGGAGCGGGCGGGCCAGCTGCGCGCGGCGGGCGATCGCGGACCGTCGCGACGACAGCAGCGCCAGCAGGTTCGGCGCGTGCTCGGCCGCCAGCCGGCGACGGACGGTATGCGTGGCCGCGAACCGCAGTACGCCGGCCTGACCGAGACCCAGCCGGGCGAGGAACCGGTTCGCCTCCCGCGCGATCGCCGGTGCGACCGCGGCCAGGTGGGCGCAGTTCTCGTGCTCGGCCCAGGCGGCCGCCTCCGCGATCAACGCCTTGCCCAGGCCGTGCCGGCGGGCCTCGTCGCTGACGTGCAGGTACTCCACCGTCACGGTGAAGTCGTCGTGCAGCGGGCTGATCGCCGTCCGGCGCAGGTAGGCCATCGCGTGGACGGCGCCGTCCAGCTCGCCGACCAGCAGCCGGCCGAACGGGTCGTCCAGGTGTTTGCCGACAGCAACCTCGACGGCGGCGGCCGACGGCGTCGACGGCAGCCGGGGCGGATGCCCGTCCCCGGTGGCCATCTCCCGCCACAACGCCACCAAGGCGTCGGCATCACCGCGTTGGGCGTCCCTCACCTCGATGGCTGATGCCACAGCGACCTCCTGGTCTGGTCCACCCCCGAGGTGAACGGGACGTGCGGATACGCTCGTCCTCGCGCAACAGTAGGCCCTCCGGGGTCTCTTGCAAAGCTGCCCGGGCTGATCGGAGACCAGGTTTGTTCGTCGGAATCGGTACTGTCGTGAACGTCGCGACAGTACTCACCGGATCGGTACTCGGCGTACTCATCGGCCACCGCCTCAGTCACCGCACGCGCGACCTCGTCACCGACGCGCTCGGCCTGGTCACGCTGCTGATTGCGATCACGTCGGCACTCACCGTCGGCGACGCGGTGCTCAGTGACGCGGTCGGCGACAGCGCGCCCGTGCTGATCGTGCTCGGCGCGATGCTGATCGGCGGAATCGCCGGATCGCTGCTGCGGATCGAGCAGCGGCTGGAGGACTTCGGGGCCTGGATGCAGCACCGGTTCAGCCGGGGTGACAGCGAGAGCACCTTCGTCGAAGGCTTCGTGACGGCATCGATGGTGTTCTGTGTCGGGCCGCTGACATTCCTCGGTGCGCTGTCCGACGGGCTCGGCCGGGGCGCGGACCAGTTGTTCCTCAAAGCGGTGCTGGACGGGTTCGCCTCGATCGCGTTCGCCGCGTCCTTCGGCTGGGGCGTGACCGCGTCCGCGCTCGTCGTCCTCGTCCTCCAGGGCCTGATGACCGCGGTCGGCGCGGTGCTCGGCGACGTACTGCCGGAGGCGCACGTGACCGCGCTGGGCGCCACCGGCGGGGTGATGCTGATCGGGGTCGCGCTGCGGTTGCTGAAGCTCAAGCAGATCGCCGTCGCGGACCTGCTGCCGGCGCTGGTCGTCGCGCCGCTGCTGGTGCAGTTGCTGGTGGTGATCCGGAACTGACAAGAGCCCCGGCCCTACCCGGACCGGGGCTCTCGGCAACTACTTCGTGGCGGTCAGTCCTCGCCGAGGTACGCCTTGCGGACGTCCTCGTTGACCAGCAGGTCCCGGCCGGTGCCGGACAGCACGACCTTCCCGACCTCCAGCACGTAGCCGTAGTCGGCCCGCTTCAGCGCCGCCTGCGCGTTCTGCTCCACCAGCAGGATCGTCGTCCCCTGCCGCTGCAGCTCGGTCACCGTCGACATGATCCGCTTCATCATGATCGGCGACAGCCCCATCGACGGCTCGTCCAGCATCAGCAGCTTCGGCCGGCTCATCATCGCCCGGCCCATCGCCAGCATCTGCTGCTCACCGCCGGAGAACGTCCCGGCCGGCTGCTTGCGCCGCTCCCCCAGGATCGGGAACAAATCGTACGCCGCGTCCAGGTCGGTGCGGACCCCGCCCTGGTCCTTGCGGGCGAACGCACCGAGCAGCAGGTTCTCCTCGACCGACAGCTTCGGGAAGATCCGCCGCCCTTCCGGCGAGTGCGCCAGCCCGCTGGCGACGATGTCGTGCGCGGCGCTGTGGTGGATCGGCTCGCCCTGGAACAGGATCTCCCCCGACGTCGGCCGGAGCAGACCGGAGATCGTCCGCAGGGTGGTGGTCTTGCCGGCGCCGTTGGTGCCGATCAGCGACACCACCTGCCCCTGCTCCACGCTGAAGCTGATCTTCTTCACCGCGACGATCTTGCCGTAGGCAACTTCCAGGTCACGGACCTCGAGCATCGCGGTCACGGGGCCTCCCGGTCTGGACTGAGGAGTGGAGGGAGCGAAGCGACTGGAGCGACGGGGGAAGACCGGGAGCAACAGCCCCGTGACCCGCCGCGCCGGAGGCGTGGCATCAGTGCCGTCATCGGGTTTCCTCCTCGGTGACCGTGTCCTGGGGCTCGTCCTCGTCGTCCTCGCCGGTGCCGATGTAGGCCTCGATCACCCGCGGGTCGGACTGCACCTCCGCCGGCGTGCCTTCGATCAGGGCCTCGCCGCGGACCAGGCAGAGCACCCGGTCGCAGAGGTTGAAGATGAACCGCATGTCGTGCTCGATCACCACGACCGACAGCCCCGAGTCCCGGATCTTGAAGATCAGGTCACTGGCCTGCTTCGTCTCCAGCGGGTTCATGCCGGCCGTCGGCTCGTCCAGCAGGATGAGCTTCGGGTCGGTGGCCAGCGCCCGTGCGATCTCGAGCCGGCGCTGGTCGCCGTACGGCATGTTCCGGGCCAGGTGCTCGGTGGACCGGCCGAGACCGACGAAGTCCAGCAGTTCCTGGGCCCGTTCCCGGGTGGCCGCCTCCTCCTTGCGGAACTTCGGCCCGCGCAGGATCGAGGTGAGCGCGCCCGAACTGGTCCGGCAGTAGCGGCCGACCATCACGTTCTCCAGGGCGGTCATGTTCGCGAACAACCGGATGTTCTGGAACGTCCGCGCCATCCCGGCCCGGACCACCGCCCGCGGCTTGGGTGGCAACGGCGTCAGCGCCTCCAGCGGCTGGACCGCGACGGCGTCCTCCGCCTCGCTCACCTGGCGCTTGGCCGACTCCGGCTTCCGCGGCGTACCGGCGAACCGGACCACACCGCCGGTCGGTTTGTAGAGTCCGGTGAGGCAGTTGAAGAACGTCGTCTTGCCGGCGCCGTTCGGGCCGATCAGACCGACGATCTCGCCTTCCCGCACGGTCAGGTCGACGTCGTTGACCGCCAGCAGACCACCGAACCGCATGGTCACGCCGGAGGCCTCCAGCACCGGCTGCCCGACCTGCCGGGTGTCCGTGGCCGGTCTATCGGTGACGGTCATTTCGCCTCCTCGACGATCAGGCGCTCTTCCTCGACCGCGACCGCCAGTTCCTCGTCCTCTTCGTGGAACTCCAGCTGGCGGCGCCTGCTGGCGACCAGGCCCTCCGGCCGGAACCGCATCATCAGCACCAGCAGCAGGCCGAACAGCATCAGCCGGTACTCCGAGAAGAACCGCAGCTTCTCCGGCAGCAACTTCAAGATCGTTGCTCCCAGCAACACGCCGGCGATGGTGCCCATACCGCCCAGCACCACGGCCGCCAGCAGGAACGCGGACTCGAGGAAGATGTACTGGTCCGGGCTGACGGCGGCGTCCTGGTGCGCCTTGATGGTGCCGGCCAGACCGGCCAGGAACGCACCGATCGCGAACGCCAGCACCTTCAGGCCGAAGACGTTGACACCCATCGCCTCGGCGGCCTTCTCGTCCTCCCGGATCGCCACCCAGCCGCGCCCGATCCGGCTCTCGTTCAGCCGGGCGAACACCAGGATCACGAACGCGATCAGGATCAGCAGCAGGAAGTAGTAGTTCGAGAAACGCCCCAGCTCCAGCCCGGCGACCGTGTGCTCATCACCGAAGTTGAAGCCGCCGATCTGCAGCTCCGGGATCCCCGGGATGCCGTTCGGGCCGTTGGTCAGCAGCGGGCCGTTGATGCCGTCCAGGTTGAACATCGCCAACCGGAAGATCTCGCCGAAGCCCAGCGTCACGATGGCCAGGTAGTCACCGGACACGCGCAGCGTCGGCGACCCGATGATCAGGCCGAGCGTCGCCGCCACGCAGGCGCCGATCAGCACCACGACCGGGAACGGCGGATGCCAGTCGATCGTCGCGAACGCCGACTCCGACAACATCGCCGCCACGTAGGCGCCGGACCCGAGGAACGCGATGTAGCCGAGGTCCAGCAGGCCGGCCAGGCCGACCACGATGTTCAGGCCGATCGCGGTGGCCGCGAAGATCAGCACCTGGGTCGCGATCGACATGTTCGCGTCCGACCCACCCTGGGTGAACGGGAAGAAGAACGCGACCACGAAGGCCGCCAGCGTGAGCACCTTCTTGTGCCGCTGCCCCACGTGCCCGAACCAGGTGATCACCCCGGTCCGGACCAGCGCCACGATCACCGTGGCGAAGAACAGCAGGCACAGGATGAACGACCACGCGTCCGTCAGGCCCAGCGCGTACGCCGCACCGAACAGCACCGCGGCCATCATCACGGCGATGGCGAGGATCTCCGACCAGGCCGGCAGCCTGGCCTTGCTCAGGTCGCGCAACTGCCGCAACGGGAGCATCCACGCGCAGGCCAGGATCAGGGCGGCACCGGCCAGGGAGACGTAGGCGCCCGGGTTGACGTTGATCAGGCCGTCGGACTCGACGCTGATCGCGACGACGATCAGCGCCATGTACAGCGTCAGGCCGGCACCCAGCGCCCGCAGGCCCAGGGTCGCGTCCAGCCAGGTCCCCATCGCCGTCAGCGGGCCGCGCTCGGCGAGCAGCAGGACCAGCGCGAGGACGGCGGCGATGATCGCGAGGATCTGCAGGCCACCCGGGTAGAAGTCGATCGACAGATCGTTCAGGATCGAGCCGTCGTAGCTCCAGGACAGGAACGAGCCGGCGATCACCAGGACGACGCCGGCGACACCGGCAGGCCACGCGATCGGCCGGACCGGCGGCTGCGCCGTCTGCGGCTCCGCCGCAGGACTTGTCTTCACGTCACTCATGCCCGGTCCACCACCCTCGCTCCGAGCAGGCCCTGCGGCCTGAAGACCAGTACCAGGATCAGGATCACGAACGCCCAGACGTCCTTCCAGGAACCGCCGCCGAACTGGCCCGGCACGTACTGCGTGGCCATCGCCTCGACGACGCCGAGCACCAGTCCGCCGACGACAGCGCCGTACACGTTGCCGATGCCGCCGAGAACCGCGGCGGTGAACGCCTTCAGACCGGCCAGGAAGCCCATCCGGAAGTCGATGTTGTTGTTCTGGAAGCCCTGCGAGATCCCGGCGATCGCGGCCAGCACGGCACCGAGGGCGAAGGCCACCACGATGATCCGGTCGACGTTGATACCCATCAGCCGGGCGGTGTCCGGGTCCTGCGAGACCGCCTGCATGCCGCGGCCGAGCCGGGTCCGGTTGATGAACAGCCACAGCAGCACTGCGCACAGTGCCAGCGCCACGACGGTGAAGATCGCGGACCGCTGGATCGTCACCCCGCCGACGTCCAGCGCCGTTCCGGTGACCACGTCGATCTGCGGGAACGGGATGCGCTGCTTGGCGCTCGGCCACTCGATGCTGCTGATGATCGTCTTGAAGACCACCCAGCCGAGTTCCGCGCCGACGACCGCGACGGCCGCCGCCTGGAAGACGGCGAGGGTGCCGATCCCGGTCCGCGCCCGGTCCTTGACCGCGACCGACAGCAGCCGGCCGATGCCCGTACCGACCGCGGCACCGACGATGATGACGCCGGGCACCAGCAGGACCGACACGTCCCGGTCGACCAGCCGGACCACGGTCCACAGCGCGACCGCGCCGGCGGCCCCGCCGAGCAGCGGGGCCCGGTCGTACCGCTTGGTCACCGGGTTGTCGAGTTCGGCCCCGGACAACCGCGCGCCGACGAAGTACCCGAGGGCGACCGCCAGCACGGCGAACGCGACCACGGTCCACCCGGGCTGCTCGTAGAAGAGCCGGATGAACTCCTGCAGGAAGACCGAGATGCCGATCGCGGTGATCAGCGGTGCGAGTCGTGGCGCGTTCCGCAGGGGACGGTACGCGACACGTTCCATCGCCACCGCGGTACCGACCGACGCGATGATGGCGCCGACGATCATGATCGGCAGGATCCACACGCCGGTCTGACCGTCGAAGAACAACAGGTAAGTGGTCAGTGCGCCGAACGCACCGATCATGAACACCTCGCCGTGGGCGAAGTTGATGAGCTGCACGATGCCGTAGACGACGGTGTACCCGACCGCGATCAGGGCGTACAGCGATCCCAGAGTCAGCCCGTTCACGAGCTGCTGGAAGAACTGGTCCACGTCGACCTCCCAACTGCCTCAGATCCGAACACGCCACGGGGGTGGGAGGATCCGCTCCCACCCCCGACGCATGAGGTCGACTCGATTAATTGGCTTCGAAGTCCTTGGTCTGGACGGTGGCCCACTTGCCACCGGCAACCTTGTAGACCGTCAGAACCTTCGACGTGGTGTCACCGTACTGGTCGAACGCCACCTTGCCGGTCACTCCGTCGAACGAGACCTTGCCGAGCGCCTCGACGGTCTTCGGCCGCGCGGACTCGACGTCGGCGGCGTCCTTCAGGGACTCCTTCAGCGCGTTGATGATCGCGTTCGCCGCGTCGTAGGAGTAGCCGCCGTACGCCGCGTACGGGTCCTTGAACCCGGCCGCGTTGTAGTCCTCGACGAACTTCTTCGCCGACTCCAGGGAGTCCACCGGCGCGCCGACCGAGGTGGCCAGGTCGTTGTCAGCGGTCTTACCGGCCAGGGTGATGAACTTCGGGTCGTAGATACCGTCGCCACCCATCAGCGGCACGGCCAGGCCGGCGGCCTTCATCTGCTGCGACAGAGGTCCGGCCTGCGGGTACTCACCGCCGTAGTAGACGGCCTGCGGTGCGGACGGCTTGATCGCCGAGATGACAGCCTGGTAGTTCGAGTCGTCCGGGTTGATGGTCTGGGCCGAGACGACCTGACCACCCAGCTTCTTGAACTCCTCGGTGAAGGTGCCGACCAGGCCCTGGCCGTACGCCTTCTTGTCGTGAATCGTGGCGACCTTCGTGATCTTCGCCGTCTCGTAGAGGTAGCGAGCGGCGAACGGGCCCTGGACCGCGTCGGTGGTGCAGGTCCGGAAGTAGGTCGGGTACGGCCGCTTCGGGTCGGTCTGCCAGTTCGCGCCCTGGGTCAGCCCCGGGCCGGTGTTGGCCGGCGAGACCTGGACGATGTTCTTCTGCGCGAGAACCGGCTGGACCTGCTGGCTGGTGCTGGTGTTCAGCGTGCCGACGACCCCGATGACGTCGGGGTCGCTGGCCAGCGCGGTGGCCGCGTTCTTGCCGGTGTCCGGCTTGGCCTCGTCGTCCTTGGCGTCGACCTCGAGCTTCCAGCCCGGGATCGCGTTGGAGTCGTTTGCCTGCTTCACGGCCAGCTCGACCGAGTGCTGGATACCCAGACCCAGCGCCGACAGGTCTCCGGACAGAGGCGCGATCACGCCGATCTTGGCGGTCTTCGTCGCATCTCCGGAGCCCCCGCCAGAGTCGTCGCCACTGCGTGAACCGCACGCAGTCAGGGCCAACGACGCAACGATCAGCGACGCGCCGACCCGTACTACGGAACGCTGGTGCACTGTTCCTCCCATGTCTGGATAATCCGAGTAGATCCCCGGACTCCCGCGAACGCCGCGAGCACCCGCAGGTTAGACCTCTGGTGGCTCTTCAGGCGATGTCACAGAACGTGTGTTGTGAGGTCGTTACAGCGGTAAGCAGCATTGGTGAAGTTGATCCCTGTACGCACGCTCAGCGCCGGACGCGCACAGTGACTCAGTCGCTACCGCCCGCCTCGTCAACGACCAACTCCGCGACCTGCCGCATGGAAACTCTTTTGTCCATGGCGGTTTTCTGGATCCACCGGAACGAGTCCGGCTCGGACAGCCCGAACTTCGTCTGCAGGATCGACTTGGCCCGGTCGACCAGTTTGCGGGTCTCCAGCCGCTCGGCCAGGTCGGCGACCTCACGTTCCAGCTCGGCCAGCTCGACGTACCGGGACGCGGCGATCTCGATCGCGGGCAACAGGTCGGCCTTGGAGAACGGTTTCACCAGGTACGCCATCGCGCCGGCGTCGCGGGCCCGCTCGACCAGCTCGCGCTGGGAGAACGCGGTCAGCATCAGCACCGGGGCGATCCGCTCTCCGGCGATCTTCTCGGCCGCGCTGAGCCCGTCGAGCTTCGGCATCTTGACGTCGAGAATCACCAGATCCGGCCGATGCTCCGTCGCCAGCCGGATGGCCTCCTCCCCGTCGCCCGCCTGCCCGACGACGTCGTACCCCTCCTCGGCCAGCATCTCGGCCAGATCCATCCGGATCAACGCCTCATCCTCAGCGATCACCACACGCTTAGCAGTCACACCCGACACCCTATCGATCCGGACAGCGGCCGAAGGCCTGAGGTGGGCACCGCACACGCCGGTATCCGATTGGCGGACGGACGGGAACCATGGGCTAGGATCTTGGTCCTGCAGGCCCTGGTAATCCAATCGGCAGAGATAGTGGTCTCAAACACCATACAGTGTGGGTTCGAGTCCCACCCAGGGCACAGATTCTGTCGGCGTCCACTGCGAATCTCAGGTCATGTACGACGAGAGAACGCGAAGGATCGCACTCGCGGCCATCGAGGCCGGCGCGAGTCTCAACTCGGTCAGCAAGCGGCTCGGAATCAGTCGCGCGGCGCTCCGGGACTGGCGAGATGGCGGGGAGCGGCAGTCTCCCGCGAATCGGTGTCCGCGTTGTACTGAGGAGCAATTGGCTGCCGCAGCGTACGCGCACTTGCTAGGGCTGTACCTGGGCGACGGGTGCCTGTCGAAGCACAGGAAGGACGTGTACGCCTTGCGGATCGCGTGCGACACCGCGTATCCGCGACTCATCGACGAGGCGGCGGCAGCGATCGCCGACGTACACCCGAGTCGTCCTGTGCACCGAGTGCGGGCTGTTGGATGCACCTCAGTGCTGTCGTACTGGAAGCACTGGCCCTGTCTGTTTCCTCAGCATGGGCCAGGACCCAAGCACCGGCGATCGATCGAACTCGCGACGTGGCAGCGCGAGATCGTTGCCACGTACCCCGAACAGCTCCTGCGCGGGCTGTTCAATGCCGACGGCTGCCGTGTCGCGAACTGGGCGACCCGGACGGTCGGCGGCGCACTCAAGCGCTACGAGTACCCGCGGTACATGTTCTCCAACGAGTCCACAGACATCATGCGGCTGTGTCAGTGGGCACTCGACCTGGCCGGCGTACCTTGGCGGATGCCTCGATCCAACGCGCTGTCCGTCGCCCGCCGCGATGCGGTCGCACGGCTGGACGAGTTCATCGGACCGAAGTCATAGCCCCGAACGCGGTTGAGGCAGGCGGTCTGCTGACCGCCTGCCTCAACCACATCTCTGCGGATCTCTCTGTTGTCTTCTTCGGCTCTTTGGTTCGAGCCGTTACCGCGGTTCCGGGTTGCGGTAGGCGGGGGCTATGCCTTGGATGGCGTCGCCCATGCGGTGGACGCGGAGGGCGTTGGTGGAGCCGGGGATGCTGGGCGGGGAGCCGGCGACGATGACGACGAGGTCACCCTTCTGGAGTTTGCCGAGCTCGAGCAGGCGCTGGTCGACCTGGCGGACCATCTCGTCGGTGTGGTCGACAGTGGGGACGATGTGCGTCTCGATGCCCCAGACGACGCTCAGCCAAGAGCTCACCGACGGGACCGGGGTGAAGGCGAGCACCGGAATCTCGGTGCGGTAGCGAGCCAGCCGCAGCGCGGTGTCGCCGCTCTGGGTGAACGCGACCAGGAACTTCGCGTCCAGCCGCTCGGCCACGTCCGCGGCGGCCCGGGCGATCACGCCGCCCTTGGTCCGCGGCTCCCACTCGATCTCCTTGACCCGGCTCAGTCCGTGCTGCTCGGTGGAGGCGACGATCCGCGCCATCGTCTTCACCGTCTCGATCGGGAACCGGCCGACGCTGGTCTCGCCGGACAGCATCACCGCGTCGGCACCGTCCAGTACGGCGTTCGCGACGTCGGACGCCTCGGCCCGGGTCGGCCGCGGCGCGGAGATCATCGACTCCAGCATCTGGGTGGCGACGATCACCGGCTTCGCGTTCAGCCGGGCCTGGTCGATGATCAGCTTCTGGACCAGCGGAACCTCCTCGAGCGGGAGCTCCACGCCGAGGTCGCCGCGGGCCACCATGAACCCGTCGAAGGCCTCGACGATCTCGTCCAGGTTGGCGACCGCCTGCGGCTTCTCGATCTTGGCGATCACCGGGACCCGCAGGCCCTCCTCGTCCATGATCTTGTGCACCAGCTGGACATCGGCGGCGTCCCGGACGAACGACAGCGCGATCATGTCGGCCGGCAGGTGCAGCGCCCAGCGCAGGTCCTCGGCGTCCTTCTCCGACAGCGCCGGGACGCTGACCGCGACACCGGGCAGGTTGATGCCCTTGTGGTTCGAGACCGGCCCGCCGACGGTGACCCGGCAGACCACGTCGGTCTCGGTCACCTCCTCGGCGACCAGCGCGACCCGGCCGTCGTCGATGAGCAACTGGTCGCCGGGGTTCACGTCACCGGGCAGACCGTCGTACGTCGTCCCGCAGATGGTCACGTCCCCGGGAACCTCCCGGGTGGTGATGGTGAAGCGTTCGCCGTAGGTCAGGGTGACCTTGCCCTCGGCGAACTCGGCCAGCCGGATCTTCGGCCCCTGCAGGTCGACCAGGATGCCGACTCCTCGGCCGGTCTCGGCCGCTGCGGTGCGGATCCGCTGATAGATGCGCTCATGCTCGGCATGGGCACCATGGCTCAGGTTGAGCCTTGCGACGTCCATACCTGCTTGGACGAGTTCCAGGATGCGCTCGGGGGCGGCCGTAGCCGGGCCGAGCGTACAAACGATCTTTGCGCGACGCACGTCACAAAACCCTACTCCTACAAACCACTGGGCCCGCTGGTCCGCCCCCGTTACTGGACGGTTAACAGGTCGTGACACTTGGCCGCGAAGGCTGAATCGTCAAGAAGGCAAGGGGGTGTAGGCGCCCACGGTCACCTCGCCGCTGAGCTCCGCGGTGACCGTCTGCAGACCGATCGGCCGGCCCTTGAGGTACGTGATGAGGGTGACCTGTCCCGGCCGGCGCAACGTGTACCCCAGGGCGAACGCGTACGCCGCTCCCCCGGTCGTCCCGTTCGTGTACGTCGTCACCGGGCGGCCGTCGACGACCTTGTGCTCCGGCCCGACCTGACGGTGCAGGTGCCCGGACAGCAGCAACGTCGCGCAGCCACGAGCGGCCGTGTCGGCGAACGACGACGGGTCGTGCACGACGAAGGTGGAGATCCGGTTGTCCTCCGGCTGCTCGCAGGCGACGTCCGCGAGCCGCTCGGACTGCTCGGCGATCGTCTCGTCGCCGGCCGAGTCGGCACTGCCGAGCCCGGTCCGGGTCGGGTCGCTGTCGCCGAGGAACCGGATCCCCTCGACCTCGACCGGTTTGCTGTCGAGCACGGTGAACCCGTTCTTCCGCATCGCGGCCTCGATGTGCCCGCCGGCGTCGTGGTTGCCGGCCACTGCGACCACCTTCAGGTCCCGGAAGTGCTGGGCCAGCGAGTGGATGCTGAACACCTCCCACGACTGCCCGGACGACGAGTCGTCGCCGGCGTCGATCAGCACCTTCGCCCCGGCCACCTTCGCCACCTCGGCGGCGAAGGGGTCCATCCCGATGTTGTCGTGCCGGTCCGACACCAGCAGGGCGACCGTCTCGTCCTCGGTCGCCTGGTGGATCCGGCCGCCGACCCGGGTGACCCGGTCGCGCAGCCGGCCGTAGAACTCGGTGGAGCGCTCGTACGTCTCGACCGCCGTCCGGATGACGCCGACCCCACCCGTGGTGGAGAACCCGGCCGCGACCTCGACGCTCTTGAGCCGCTCGTCGAACGAGAGCTCCGGCAGCAGCTGGTGCAGCGGCCGCCACTCGGTCGGCGGTACTTCGGCCGTCCGCATCTGCCCCGGGCCGAAGATCGACGCGATCGTGATCAGCATCGCGACCAGCACGACGATCGCCCGGTGCTCGACCCGGCGCTCGTGCTTGTGCACCAGGTCCCACAGCTCCCGCCGGCGACGCCGGCCCAGAGCGGTCCAGACCGTTGCGACCACGACCGCGACCAGCAGCCCGGACCCCGCGCCGGCGACGGCGTTGTCGACCGCCATCTCCTGGATCACCTGCTGGATCCGGGCGATCTCACCGTCCGGCTGCGAGGCGATCAGGGCGTCGCGGTTGAGCAGCTCGGTCAGGTCGTCGGCGTCGGTCTCCTGGACGTCGACGTTGACGCCGGTGCCGAGCGGGCCGCCGGCCGGGATCCGCAGCCGCGGCAGGACGGCGCCCAGGTCGACGGTGGCGTGCCCGTCGAACGTCGGCGAGATGGTGGCGGCGTGCGCACCGATCGTCACCCGCTCGGAGTCGTTCGCGAACCCGAACAGGCCGACCGACACCGACGTCGCCAGCCAGAGCAGGCTGAGCGCGGCCCACGGCGCGATCGCACGGAGCCGGGCTCTGGTCACGAGGCGGCTAACCATGGCTCAACCGTAGGCGGCCGGACAAGCCGATGCATCTCGAACTGCCGCGGGCCGCAGGCGACATTTCGTTGCCTGCGGCCCGGATCATCGCGGCGTCGGGGCGGATCAGACCGCCACCGGGCGGGCGGTCGGCGGGATGGGGGTCGGCAGCGTGGACGACCCGGTCAGGTGGGTGTCCACACCGTTGGCGCAGGAGCGGCCCTCGGCGATCGCCCAGACGATCAGGGACTGGCCACGGCCGGCGTCACCGCAGGCGAACACGCCCTCGACCGAGGTCTGGTACTGCTTGTCCCGCTTGACGTTGCCGCGCTCGTCCAGCTCGACCCCGAGCTGCTCGAGGAAGCCTTCGCGCTCCGGGCCGAGGAAGCCCATCGCGAGCAGCACGAGCTGCGCCGGGATGGTCCGCTCGGTACCCTCGATCGGGACGAACCGGCCGTCCTTGAACTCGACCTCGACCAGGTTCAGGCCCGCCACGTTGCCATCGGCATCGGCCTCGAAGTCGACCGTCGAGACCGAGTAGACCCGCTCGCCGCCCTCCTCGTGCGCCGAGGCGACCCGATAGATCATCGGGTACGTCGGCCACGGCTGGCCGGCCGGGCGGTCGTCACCGGGGCGCGGCATGATCTCCAGCTGGGTGACCGAGCGCGCGCCCTGGCGGTGCGCCGTACCGAGGCAGTCCGCGCCGGTGTCGCCGCCGCCGATGATGACCACGTCTTTGCCAGTGGCAACGATCTGGTCGGCCACGGTCTCACCGAGGGCGACCCGGTTGGCCTGCGGCAGGTACTCCATCGCCTGGTGGATGCCACCGTACTCACGGCCCGGCACCGGCAGGTCGCGGGCCGCGGTCGACCCGGTGGCGATGACGACGGCGTCGTACCGCTGCTTGAGCTGGGTCCCGGTGACGTCCACGCCGACGTTGACGCCGGAACGGAAGACCGTGCCCTCCTCCTTCATCTGCTGGATCCGGCGGTCGACCTGGATCTTCTCCATCTTGAACTCGGGAATGCCGTACCGCAGCAGTCCGCCCGGGGCGTCGGCCCGCTCGTAGACCGCGACGGTGTGCCCGGCGCGGGTCAGCTGCTGGGCGGCGGCCAGGCCGGCCGGCCCGGAGCCGACGACCGCGATCGTCTTGCCGGTCAGCCACTCCGGTGGCTGCGGCTTCACGTCACCGGCGTCCCAGGCTTTGTCGATGATGGCGACCTCGACGTTCTTGATTGTCACCGGCTCCTGGTTGATGCCGAGCACGCAGGCCGGCTCGCACGGCGCCGGGCACAGCCGGCCGGTGAACTCCGGGAAGTTGTTGGTCGCGTGCAGCCGCTCGATCGCACCGGACCAGTCGTCCCGCCAGACCAGGTCGTTCCACTCCGGGATCAGGTTGCCGAGCGGGCAGCCGCTGTGGCAGAACGGGATGCCGCAGTCCATGCAGCGGCCGGCCTGCTTGGTGATGATCGGCAGCAGCGCCTTGCCGGGCCCACCGGGGTAGACCTCTTTCCAGTCCTTGACCCGCTCGTCGACCGGGCGCCGTTCGGCGACCTCCCGCGGGGTGGTCAGGAATCCCTTCGGGTCAGCCATCAGATGGCCTCCATCATCGCTCGCGTGGTGGCGTCCTCGTCCAGCCCGTCCCGCTCGGCGGCCGCCTTGGCCGCCAGCACCCGGGCGTAGTCGCGGGGCATCACCGTGGTGAACCTGGCGGCGGCCGCGGGCCAGTCGGCGAGCAGCTTGGCCGCCCGTTCCGAACCGGTCTCCTCGTGGTGCCTGCGGACCAGGTCGTGCAGCAGTTCGGACTCGTCCTCGGTGACCGGGCGCAGGTCCACCAGCTCCGGGTTCACCAAGGCGTGGTCCAGGTCGAGCACGTGGGCCACGCCGCCCGACATGCCCGCCGCGAAGTTCCGGCCGACGGCGCCGAGTACGACGACGCGCCCACCGGTCATGTACTCGCAGGCGTGGTCGCCGACCGACTCGACGACCGCGATGGCCCCGGAGTTCCGGACGCAGAACCGTTGCCCGGCCCCACCGCTGATGAACAGTTCGCCGGACGTCGCGCCGTACGCGATCACGTTGCCGGCGATGATCTGGTCGGCGGCGTCGAACCGGGCCCGGCGGTCGGGCCGGATCACCACCCGGCCGCCCGACAGGCCCTTGCCGACGTAGTCGTTGGCGTCGCCTTCGAGGCGCAGCGTGACACCGCGCGGGACGAAGGCGGCGAACGAGTTGCCGGCCGACCCGGTGAAGGTCAGGTCGATGGTGCCGTCGGCCAGGCCGGCCGCGCGGTAGCGCTTGGTGATCTCGTGGCCGAGCATCGTGCCGACGGTCCGGTTCACGTTCCGGATCGGCAGCTGCGCCCGGACCGGCTCACCGGTCTCCAGCGCCGGTCGGCAGATCCGGATCAGCTCGTTGTCGAGCGCCTTGTCGAGACCGTGGTCCTGGAGCACCGTCTGGTGCCGGGCCGCGCCCTCCGGCAGCGCCGGCACGTGCAGGATCGGCGACAGGTCGAGGCCGTCGGCCTTCCAGTGGTCGACCGCGCGCCGGATGTCCAGCACCTCGGCGTGCCCGATCGCCTCGTCCAGCGAGCGGAAGCCCAGCTGGGCCAGGTACTCCCGGACCTCCTCGGCGATGAACTCGAAGAAGTTCACCACGAACTCGGGCTTGCCGGAGTACCGGCCGCGCAGCACGGGGTTCTGGGTGGCGACGCCGACCGGGCAGGTGTCCAGGTGGCAGACCCGCATCATGATGCAGCCCGACACCACCAGCGGCGCGGTGGCGAAGCCGTACTCCTCGGCGCCGAGGAGCGCCGCGACGATCACGTCCCGGCCGGTCTTCAGCTGACCGTCGGTCTGGACGACGATTCGGTCGCGCAGACCGTTGAGCAGCAGGGTCTGCTGGGTCTCGGCCAGACCGAGCTCCCAGGGACCGCCGGCGTGCTTCAGCGACGTCAGCGGGGCCGCACCGGTACCGCCGTCGTGCCCGGAGATCAGGACGACGTCCGCGTGCGCCTTGCTGACCCCCGCGGCGATCGTGCCGACGCCGACCTCGGAGACGAGCTTCACGTGGATGCGCGCCTGCGGGTTGGCGTTCTTGAGGTCGTGGATCAGCTGCGCCAGGTCCTCGATCGAGTAGATGTCGTGGTGCGGCGGCGGCGAGATCAGGCCGACACCCGGGGTCGAGTGCCGGGTGCTGGCCACCCACGGGTACACCTTGTTGCCCGGAAGCTGACCACCCTCGCCGGGCTTCGCGCCCTGCGCCATCTTGATCTGGATGTCGTCGGAGTTCGTCAGGTACTCCGCGGTCACGCCGAACCGGCCGGACGCGACCTGCTTGATCGAGCTCCGCCGGGCCGGGTCGTGCAGGCGGTCGGAGTCCTCGCCGCCCTCACCGGTGTTCGACTTGCCGCCGAGCTGGTTCATCGCGATCGCCAGCGTGGTGTGCGCCTCGGCGCTGATCGAGCCGTAGCTCATCGCGCCGGTGCTGAACCGCTTGACGATCTCGCTGACCGGCTCGACCTCGTCGAGCGGGATCGGCTCGCGGTCGGACTCGAAGCCGAACAGGCCGCGCAGCGTCATCAGCCGCTCGGACTGCTCGTCGACGCGGGACGTGTACTGCTTGAAGATGTCGTAGCGCCCGGTCCGGGTGCTGTGCTGCAGCCGGAAGACCGTCTCCGGGTCGAACAGGTGCGGCTCGCCCTCACGCCGCCACTGGTACTCGCCGCCGATCTCCAGCTTGCGGTGCGCGGCCAGGATGCCGTCGGCCGGGTACGCACGCAGGTGCCGGCGGCGGACCTCCTCGGCGATCGTGTCCAGGCCGACGCCGCCGAGCTTGGACGACGTACCGGTGAAGTAGGTGTCGACCAGCTCGGGTGACAGACCGGTCGCCTCGAAGATCTGGGCACCCGTGTACGACGCGACCGTCGACACACCCATCTTCGACATCACCTTGAGCACGCCCTTGCCGAGCGACTTCACCACGTTGCGGACGGCCTGCTCCGGCTCGACACCCGGCAGGTACGTACCCCGGCGGCTGAGGTCCTCGACCGACTCGAGCGCGAGGTACGGGTTGATCGCGGCCGCGCCGTACCCCATCAGGAGCGCGACGTGGTGGACCTCGCGGACGTCACCGGCCTCGACCACCAGACCGACCTGCGTGCGGGTCTTCTCCCTCACCAGGTGGTGATGAACCGCGGAGGTCAGCAGCAGCGACGGGATCGGCGCGTTCTCGGCGTTCGAGTGCCGGTCGGACAGCACCAGGATGCGAGCGCCGTCCACGATCGCGGCGGACGCCTCGGCGCAGATCTCGGCGAGCCGCGCCTCGAGCGCCTGGCCGCCCCCCTCGACGTCGTACACGCCGCGCAGCACCGTGGTCGCCAGGCCCGGCATGTCGCCGTCGAGGTTGATGTGGCGCAGCTTGGCGAGCTCGTCGTTGGTGATCACCGGGAACGGCAGCACGACCTGCCGGCAGGACGCCGGGCTCGGGTCGAGCAGGTTCGCCTCGGGACCGAGGGACGACGACAGCGAGGTGACGAGCTCCTCGCGGATCGCGTCCAGCGGCGGGTTCGTGACCTGGGCGAACAACTGGGCGAAGTAGTCGAACAGCAGCCGCGGCCGGTCGCTCAGAACGGCGATCGGCGTGTCGGTGCCCATCGAGCCGATCGGTTCCGCGCCGGTCTTCGCCATCGGGGTGAGGATGACCCGCAGCTCCTCCTCGGTGTACCCGAACACCTGCTGGCGGCGGGTGACCGAGGCGTGGCTGTGGACGACGTGCTCGCGCTCGTGCAGGTCCTCGAAGCGGATCAGGCCGGCGTGCAGCCACTCGTCGTACGGGTGCTCGGAGGCGAGCGCGTTCTTCACCTCGGAGTCGGTGACGATCCGGTGCGCCTCGACGTCGACCAGGAAGATCCGGCCCGGCTCGAGCCGGCCCTTCTCGGTCACGGTCGCCGGGTCGATGTCCAGGACGCCGGCCTCGGACGCCAGCACGACGAGACCGTCCTCGGTCACCCAGTACCGCGACGGCCGGAGACCGTTGCGGTCCAGCACCGCGCCGACCTTGGTGCCGTCGGAGAAGACCACCGACGCCGGGCCGTCCCACGGCTCCATCAGGGTCGAGTGGAACTCGTAGAACGCGCGCCGCCGCGGATCCATCGTGGCGGCGTTCTCCCACGCCTCCGGGATCATCATCAGCATCGCGTGCGGCAGCGACCGGCCGCCGAGGTGCAGCAGCTCGAGCACCTCGTCGAACGACGCCGAGTCGGAAGCTCCCGGCGTACAGATCGGGTAGAGCTGCTCCAGGTCGCCCGGGATCAGGTCGCTGGCCAGCAGCGCCTCACGGGCCCGCATCCAGTTGCGGTTGCCCTGGACGGTGTTGATCTCACCGTTGTGGGCGATGTACCGGTACGGGTGGGCCAGCGGCCAGGACGGGAACGTGTTGGTGGAGAACCGCGAGTGCACGACACCGATCGCGGACGCGAGGTCGGGGTCGGTCAGCTCGGGGAAGAACTTGTCCAGCTGGTCGGTGGTCAGCATCCCCTTGTAGGTGATGGTCCGGCCGGACAGCGACGGGAAGTAGGTCTCGGTCTCCTTCTCGGCCCGCTTGCGCAGCCGGAAGACCATCCGCTCCAGCGCCAGGCCGAGCACGCGGCCCGCCTTGGCGGCGACGAACAGCTGCTTGAAGGTCGGCATCACCGAACGGGCGGTGGCGCCGAGCAGGTCCGGCTCGGTCGGCACGTCGCGCCAGCCCAGGACGGCCAGATTCTCATCCGCGGCGAGCTCCTCGATCCGGGCGATCGCCTTGGCGGCGTCGTCCGGGTCGGCCGGGAGGAAGGCGATGCCGGTGGCGTAGCTGCGCGGCACCGGGAGCTCGAACTCGCACACCTTGCGGTAGTACGCGTCCGGGACCTGGATCAGGATGCCGGCACCGTCGCCGGAGTCCGGCTCGGCGCCGGAGGCGCCGCGGTGCTCGAGGTTGCGCAGGGCGGTCAAAGCCTTCGCCACGATGTCGTGGCTGGGTTCACCGGTCAGGGTCGCGACGAAGGCGACACCACAAGCGTCGTGCTCGTGCTGTCCGTCGTACAGACCCTCGCTCGGGAATGGGGCGCGACCAAACATTCAGGAGCTCCCGTCGTCCTACGGTCAAACAACTGGCCGCGGGACAACACTGGCCCAAGCCGGGAGTCCCGAGACTACCTCATGACGCCCGACAGATGGACTTCCGTTCCACCGTCACCACGCCTTCTCACCCACAGTAAGCA
>NZ_SMKR01000005.1 GCF_004348725.1 Kribbella turkmenica | reverse complement strand
GGAGAATCTGTTGTCGGTCACACCCATCCGCCTGTTCGGCGACCCCGTCCTGACCACCAAGGCGGAGCCGGTCGTCGACTTCGACGCCGAGTTGCGCCGCCTTGTCCAGGACCTCACCGACACCATGCAGGCAGCGCCCGGATCGGGCCTGGCCGCACCGCAGATCGGTGTCGGCCTCCGGGTGTTCACCTGGCACGTCGACGGTGAGCTCGGGCACCTGGTCAACCCGGAGCTCACCCTGTCCGCGGACGAGCAGTTCGGCCCGGAGGGCTGCCTGTCGATCCCCGGCCTGACCTTCGACTGCCGCCGTGCGATGTCCGTGATCGCCCGGGGCTTCACCATGTACGGCGACCCGGTGGTGATCGAGGGGGCCGACCTGCTGGCCCGCTGCATCCAGCACGAGACCGACCACCTGGACGGCGTGCTGTTCATCGACCGGCTCGACACCGACACCCGCAAGCAGGCGATGAAGGCGATCCGCGAGGCCGACTGGTCCGGCCTCGGTGGCATGCCCCAGGTGAAGGTCTCCCCCCACGGAATGAACGGATTCGGTCTGTGAGAGTCGTCTTCGCCGGTACGCCGGAGCCCGCTGTCGCCGCGCTCAAGGCGATCGTTGCCAGCCGCCACGAAGTGGTTGCCGTCGTCACCCGGCCGGACGCGCCGGCCGGGCGCGGCCGCAAGCTGGTCGCCTCGCCGGTCGCCCAGCTCGCCGAGGAGCTCGGGATCGAGGTGCTCAAGCCGGTCAAGCCGAGCGACCCGGAGTTCCTCGCCCGGCTGACCGAGATCGCGCCGGACTGCTGCCCGGTGGTCGCGTACGGCGGACTGTTGCCGCAGGCAGCGCTGGACATCCCGGAGCACGGCTGGATCAACCTGCACTTCTCGGTGCTGCCGGCCTGGCGCGGGGCGGCGCCGGTGCAGCACGCGATCATCGCCGGCGACGACGTGACCGGGGCGAGCACGTTCCGGATCGTCAAGGCGCTCGACGCCGGCCCGGTGTACGGCGTACTGACCGAGCCGATCGGCCCCGAGGACACCTCCGGCGACCTGCTCGGCCGGCTGGCCGAGTCCGGCGCGAAGCTGCTGGTCGACACGCTGGACGGCGTCGAGGCCGGCGTACTCGAGGCACGGGAGCAGCCGGCCGACGGGGTCACGCTGGCACCGAAGATCACCGTCGAGGACGCCGAGCTGGATCTGGGCGCTCCGGCGCAGCGGGTGGACCGGCTGGTGCGCGGCTGCAACCCGGCGCCGGGTGCGTGGACGACGTTCCGCGGCGAGCGGCTGAAGGTGCTCGCCGTCCGGCTGACCGACGAGGAGCTGAAGCCCGGCGAGCTGCGGGCGACCAGGTCGAGCGTGCAGGTCGGCACCGGCAGCAAGGTGGTCGAGTTGGTGACGGTGCAGCCACAGGGCAAGAAGCCGATGGCCGCGCCCGACTGGGCCCGCGGTGTCCGCCTCACCGATGAGGACCGTCTGGGGCCTGTGTGAGCGAGCGCAGCGAGCGAACAATGGGTAGAGCAGCGATGTCGGTCACGCCGGAACCGAGCGCCGGCGAGGTGGAGGCGTGAACGACCGGTCTCCGCGTCATCGGGCGCCGCAACGGCGGCCGGACCGGGTTCGCCGGGTTGCCTACCAGGTGATCCGCCAGGTGACCGCCGAGGGCGGCTACGCGAACCTCGCGCTGAACAAGGCACTCCGCGAGCAGCGCCTCGGCGGCCGCGACGCCGCGTTCTGCACCGAACTGGTGCACGGCACGCTCCGCTGGCAGGGCACGTACGACGCGTTCCTCGCCCGCAGCGTGTCCCGCCCGCTCGCCGACCTGGACCCGGAACTGCTCGACCTGCTCCGGCTCGGCACGCACCAGTTGCTCCGGATGCGCGTCGACTCGTACGCCGCGGTCAGCGAGATGGTCACGTTGACCCGCGCCGAGATCGGCCAGAAACGCACCGGCCTGGTGAACGCCGTCCTCCGCAAGATCAGCCAGCGCACGCTCGACCAGTGGATCACCGCGGTCGCGCCGACCGTCGAGGAGGACCGTCTCGGTCGGCTCGCGATCGCCAAGGCCCACCCGCGCTGGGTCATCGAAGCCTTCGCCGACGCGCTGGGTGATCGCGGCACGGGGCTCGAACGGTTGCTCGACGCGGACAACGAGCCGCCGAGGGTGACGCTCGTCGCCCGGCCCGGGGCGGCGGACGTGGACGAGTTGATCGAGGCCGGGGCCAGCCGAGCGAAGTGGTCGCCGTACGCGGCGGTCCTGCAGGGTGGCGGGGATCCGGGGCGGATCGACGCGGTGGCCACCGGCCGTGCCGGGGTGCAGGACGAAGGCTCGCAGTTGGTCGCGGCCGCGCTGGCCGCGGCCCGGGTCGACGGTGACGACGCCGACTGGCTCGACCTCTGCGCCGGCCCGGGCGGCAAGTCGGCCCTGCTGGCAGCGCTCGTGCAGCAGCGTGCCGGCCGGCTGACAGCCGTCGAACCGCTCGAGCACCGGGCCGATCTCGTCCGTGCGAACCTGCGCGCGATCCCCGGCGACCACCTGGTCCTGGTCGGCGACGGCACCGAACCCACCTGGCCGGCCGGGTCCTTCGACCGGGTGCTCGCCGACGTGCCGTGCACGGGTCTCGGAGCTCTTCGCCGTCGCCCGGAAGCCCGCTGGCGCCGTACGCCGGACGACGTCGTCGAACTGCGGCCCCTCCAGGAGGACCTGCTGGACTCCGCGATCACCTCGGTCCGGCCGGGTGGCGTGGTGGCCTACGTCACCTGTTCACCGCACCCCGACGAGACCCGTGCGGTGGTGGACGCCGTGCTCGGGAAGCGGGACGACGCACACCTCGAGGATGCTCGCGAACTGTTCCCCGGTGTCCCGGATCTCGGCGACGGACCGGACGTGCAGCTCTGGCCGCATCTCCACGGCACGGACGCGATGTATCTGGCCCTGGTCCGCCGCTCATAGGGTGGACCTGCTGTCAGGTGTGTGACGGCGAACGGTCATGATGGTCGAGTGACAACGACCGCCACCCGCCCTGCCCGCTCGGCCCGGCACCATCAGATCGTCGGCCTGAGCACGGCGTTCGGGATCGGGATGCTGGTCGCGGTCCAGTCCCGGCTGAACGGCGAGCTCGGCCAGGTGCTGGCCGACGGAGTCGCGGCCGCGCTGATCTCGTTCGGCTCCGGCCTGCTGATCCTGCTGATCGCCACGGCGCTCATCCCGCGGATCCGGAGCTCACTGGGCAGCGTCTGGCGGGCGATCCGGACGCCGATGCGCGGTCACGGCGGTCTGCGCTGGTGGCACTGCATCGGGGGAGTGGCCGGCGCGTTCCTGGTCGCGACCCAGTCGATCACCGTGTCCGTGATCGGAGTCGCCGTCTTCACGGTCGCCGTCGTCGCCGGGCAGGCGGTCAGCAGTCTCGTGGTCGACCGGCTCGGTTTCGGCCCCGCCGGACCGCAGCCCTACACCACGCTCCGCGTCGTCGGGGCGGTGATGGCTCTCGCGGCCGTCGTCCTCGCGGTGTCCTCGCAGTTGAGCCACCCGGACGGCCTGTTGCTCGCCGTCCTGCCTGCGCTCGGCGGTATCGGTACGGCCGTCCAGCAGGCGATCAACGGCCGGGTCGCCCGGACCGCTTCCCGCGACGGGTACGGCGCGGTCGCGGCGGGCGTGGTCAACTTCCTCGTCGGCTTCGTCGCGTTGCTGGTCGTCTTCCTCGGCGACCTCGCGCTGCGGGGCGCTCCGCGGTCCCTGCCGAGCGAGCCCTGGCTGTACCTCGGTGGCGCGTGCGGGGTGATCTTCATCAGCGCCGCCGCGGCGGTAATCCGGGTCGTCGGTGTGTTCGTGCTCGGCCTGGGCACGATCGCCGGTCAGCTGATCGCCAGCTTGTTCATCGACCTGTTCCTCCCGGCCGCCGACAAGGCCGTCACGCTCCCGGTCGTCGCCGGGACCGTGCTCGCCCTGGTCGCCGTCGTGGTCGCGGCCGTCCCGAACCTACGCCGCTGACGCTTCCGCGGCGAGCGCCGGTTTCCGGCGCGGGTTCCGCAGCAGGCCCTGCGAGACGGCCACGCCGAGCAGGACGACCAGCGCGCCGACCGGCTGGTACCAGGTGATGTGCTCGTGCAGCACGATCACGCCGACCAGGATCGAGAAGACCGGCATCAGGTAGGTCACCATCGACGACCGGCTGGCGCCGATCAACCGGATGTTGCGCAGACTGAGGACGAACGCGAGCCCACTGCCGAGCGCGCCGAGCGCGATCACGCTGCCGAGTACCTCGATCGACAGAGACCACGGCACCGGCGGCGCCTCCCGGGTCACGATCGGAGCGACCACGGCGAGTTGCACGGTCGCGCAGATCAGCAGGCTGGCGGACAACGCCGTACCGGACAACGTCGTGCCGGCGATGAAGCGCTTCTGGTAGGGCACCGCGAAGCCGTAGCAGACGGCTGCCAGCATGCACAGCGCCTGGCCGGTCAGGTCGGCGCCACCCTGGACGTTCCAGGCGCCGAGTACGACGAGCATGCCGCCGAAGCCGACCATCAGCCCGAGGACGCGCTGCACCGAGAACGTCTCGGTCCGGAAGATCAGCACGGCGATCGGCAGCACGACGAGTGGGGTGATGCCGTTCCAGATTCCCGCGAGCAGGGACGGGATGCGCTGCTCGCCGTACCCGAACAGGGTCCACGGGATCGCCGACCCGACCGCGCCGACCACGAACGAGTGCACCCACAGCCGAGGCTCGCGGGGCAGCGACTCCCGCTTCGCGGCCAGGATGATCACGAGCACCAGCGACCCGGCGACGACCCGGCCGAGGGCCAGGTAGAGCGGATGCAGTTCCCGTACGCCGACGGAGATGAACAGGAAGCTGCAGCCCCAGATGGCGGCCAGGGTCAACATCGTCGGGAGCCAGGCCTGCAGCGGGACCCGGTCAGTAGTCGTCACGGTGCTCACTCCTGACATCCTGCACCACATCGGGGACAACTCGTACAGATTTGCCCGCCAGCGGGCAGCAGTGGTGAGAAATGGACAACCGGTGGCCGGTGTCGGCGCCACGGGAGAGGATGACTGTCATGGGTGTCTTCGATGTCGTCGCTGTCCGGAAGCAGTTCCCCGCCCTCGACGAAGGAGCCGCGCACTTCGACGGTCCCGGTGGCTCGCAGACCCCGCAGTCGGTCGCCGACGCGGTCGCCGCCACGATGACGTCCGCGCTGGCCAACCGCGGCACGCTCACCGCCGCCGAGCGCCGGGCCGACGAGACCGTGGTCGCCGCCCGGCAGGCGACGGCGGACCTGCTCGGCACCGATCCGCGCGGCATCGTCTTCGGCCGGAGCATGACCCAGTTGACGTACGACTTCTCCCGGACGCTGGCCAAGACCTGGCGGCCCGGTGACGAGGTCGTCGTCACCAGGCTCGACCACGATGCGAACGTCCGCCCCTGGGTGCAGGCCGCCGCATCGGTCGGCGCCACGATCCGCTGGCTGAGCTTCGACCCCGAGACGTCCGAGCTCGACGATGTTGCGCCGCTCCTCGACGAACGCACCCGGCTGGTGGCGGTCACCGGCGCGTCCAACCTGATCGGCACCCGGCCCGACACCGAAGGCATTGCCGACCTCGTCCACCAGGCCGGCGCGCTGCTGTACGTCGACGGCGTCCACCTGACCGCGCACGTCCCGGTCGACGCGGCGTACGCCGACTTCTACGTGTGCTCGCCGTACAAGTTCTTCGGGCCGCACCTGGGTGCGCTGACCGCTTCGCCGGAGCTGCTCGGGTCGCTGACGCCGGACAAGCTTGCACCGGCGACGGACGTCGTACCGGAGCGCTTCGAGCTGGGCACGCTGCCGTACGAACTGCTCGCCGGGACCACTGCGGCCGTCGACTTCCTGGCCGGCCTCGGCGGCACCGGAGCGACGCGGCGTGAGCGCCTGCAGAGCTCGCTGAAGCTCGTGGAGAAGCACGAGGACGGCCTGCGCGACCAGCTGGAGAGGCGGCTCGCGGCCATCCCCGGGATCACGCTCTACGGCCGGGCCGCGCGGCGTACGCCGACGCTGCTCTTCACTGTCGGCGGCTGGACGCCGGCGGCCGTCGCGGAGCGGCTGGCGGCGGTCGGCGTGAACGCACCGGCCGGCTCGTTCTACGCCTACGAGCCTGCTCGTCACCTCGGCCTCGGCGCCGCCGGAGCCGTCCGCGTCGGCCTCGCGCCGTACACGGACCAGTCGGACGTCGACCGTCTGGTGGCCGCTGTGGAGAGCCTTGACGCTGTCTCGACCGACTAACTAAAGTCTGTGGGGAAATTCCGTCCGCAAGGGAGTCAGGTGAACGAGCCGAGCGCGGTCTTCGTCCAGGTCCGCCACTCGGACACCCTGACCACAGCCGTCCGCCGCGGCGGCACCTGGTCGGCGGCGGGCGTCGCGGTGAGCTGGTCCGACGGCACGGTCGACGTCGGTGCCCGGGCCGTCTCGCGGGTCGCGATCCGCTGGTCCGAGCCGCTGCCCGCCGGTGCGCTGATCCTCGGCGACGCCTGGGAACGCTCGTACGGCGACCTGCAGTGGCGGCACCAGCAACCCGAGCGGCTGCTGCCGTGGTACTTCCTCTCCCACGACCCGAGGACCGGCCGGACCACCGGCGCCGGTGTGGACGTGCAACCGAACGCGTTCTGCTCGTGGACCGTCGACGCCGGCGGCTTCACCCTGTGGCTCGACCTCCGCAACGGCGGCGGTCCGGCCCAGCTGAACGGCCGGACCCTCACCGCCGCGACCGTACGGCGGTTCGCGGACGGCGGCACCCCTTGGCTGACCCTGCACGCAGCGGTCGCCGCGATGAGCTCCCGGCTGCCGGCGCGACCTGAGCCCGCGCCGGTGGTCGGGGCGAACAACTGGTACTACGCGTACGGCGAGAACTTCGACGAGAAGGCCGTCCTTCAGGACGCCACCACGGTCGTCGAACTGGCCGACGGCCACCCGGTCAAGCCGTTCTGCGTCGTGGACGACGGCTGGTACCCGGACGGTGGCAACGCTTCCGGCGGGCCGTGGGACATCGGCACTCCCGGCGTCTTCGACGACCTGGCCGGCACCGCGGCCGCGATCAAGGCGATCGGTGCCCGGCCGGGCCTGTGGTTCCGCCCGCTGCGGGTCCGCGAGCCGGGCGCCTGGGGCCGGGCCGGGGTCGACGACGGCCGGGCACTCGATCCGTCGTACCCGGAGGTGCTCGACCTGGTCCGCGCGGATCTGCGGCGGTTCAGGGACTGGGGTTTCGAGCTGGTCAAGCACGACTTCAGCACCTACGACGTCTTCGGCCGGTTCGGCCCGGCGATGGGGTCGGAGCTCACCGACCACGGCTGGCAGTTCCACGACCCCACGCGGACGACGGCCGAGATCGTGCTGGCGTTCTACCGCGAGGTCCGGTCGGCCGCGGACGACGTCGTACTGATCGGGTGCAACACCGTCGGCCACCTTGCCGCCGGCCTGGTCGACGTCCAGCGCACCGGTGACGACACGTCCGGCCGCGACTGGGAGCGGACCCGGAAGATGGGCGTGAACACGCTTGCCTTCCGGTTGCCGCAGCACGACCGGTTCTTCGCCGTCGACGCGGACTGTGTGCCGTGCACGCCGGAGACGCCGTGGGAGCTGAACGAGCGGTTCCTCGACCTGGTGGCCCGATCGGGGACTGCGCTGTTCGTGTCGGTCGATCCGGCGGCGCGGACCGAGCGGTCCGACCGGGCGCTGAGCGAAGGGATACGGTTGGCGCTCAGTGGCGGGGACGCGTCCGGGATCGAGCCGGCCGACTGGCTGGTGAACACCACGCCGGCCGCGTGGCGATCGGGTGACGAGGCGATCCACTACGACTGGTCGCGTCCGTGGGGCGCTGATCCGGTTTCACCGTGACGTTCGGAGGTTCGGTGGCGGTACGCCGGGGGACCAATCTTGATCGGGTCGGCGGTTTCAACGACGCCGTGGTGCTCGACGCGATCCGCCGGACCGACCAGAAACTGAGCCGGGTGGAGCTCGCCGAGGTCACCGGCCTGTCCGGGCAGGCGATCTCCAACATCACTCGGCGACTGCTCGAGGCCGGGCTGGTGCGTGAGGCCGGCCGGCAGCGAGGCACCGGCCTCGGCAAGCCACGCACCCTGCTCGAGCTCGAGCCCACCGGACAGTACGCCGTCGGCGTCCACCTCGACCCGGCCGTGGTCACCGTCGTGGTGCTCGACCTGACCGGCGATGTCGTCGCCCGGCGCCGGATGGACACGCCGTACGGCGACAGCCCCGGCGAACTGATCGACGGGATCGCCGCCACCATCGAAGCGGTGATCGGTGAGGCGGACGCACCGCGGGATCGCGTGGTCGGCCTCGGGATCGCGGCGCCGGGACCGATCGACGTCGAGCGTGGTGTGGTCGTCGACCCGCCCAACCTGGCCGCATGGCATCTGGTCCCGCTGCGCGACGAGTTGCGGGTGCGGACCGGTCTGCCGGTCCTGCTGGACAAGGACGTGACCGCCGCGGCGTCGGCGGAGAAGTGGGCCGGCGGTCCGAACGGGCGCGGCAGTTTCGTGTTCTTCTACCTCGGCACCGGGATCGGCGCCGGCCTGGTGATCGGCGACGAGGTCGTCCGCGGGTCGTCCAGCAACGTCGGCGAGATCGGCCACGTGGTCGTCGACCCGGACGGCCCGCTGTGCTACTGCGGCCGCCGCGGCTGCGTCGGTGAGACCTCTCAGCCGCGCTACCTGGTGCAGCAGGCGGTCCAGGCCGGAGTACTTGCCCAGGGCATCGATCTGGACGACCGGCAGGCGGTGGACGCGGCGTTCGCCCGGCTGTGCGCGGTTGCCGGGGCCGGCCCGGGCGTGGCGCGGGAGATCGTCGCCGCCTCGGCCGAGCGGATCGCCAAGGTGGTCGAGGACATCGCGAACCTGCTCGACCTGGAGCGGGTGGTGTTCGGCGGTCCGCACTGGGAGCAGCTGGCGCCGTTCTTCGGGGACGCGGTCCAGGCCGCGCTGGAGGAACGCTTCCTGGTCCGCTCGGTGCACCCGTTCGAGGTCGCCGGTACGGCGCTCGGCGCGGACGTCGGCGCGATCGGCGCCGCCAGCCTGGTGCTCGACCGGACCTTCTCCCCGAACCCGTCGGTCCTGCCACACAAGGAACTCGCTGCTGAAAGGTGAAGTGTTTGATGATCGATCCCGAGGTGCTGGCCCGCGCCACCGCGGAGGTTCGCCGGGCGACCGGTGACGAGGTGATCGCGGAGATGTTCCGGCGATCGATGGCGGAGAACCTGCCCGCGGTGGCGGAGCGGCTGCCGGACGGCACCACCTTCGTGCTCACCGGCGACATCCCGGCGATGTGGCTGCGCGACTCGGCCGCCCAGCTGCGTCCGTACCTGCTGCTGTGCGCGGACGACCCCGCGTTGCAGGACGTGCTGATCGGCGTGCTGCACCGGCAGCTGGAGTACGTCGTCCTGGACCCGTACGCGAACGCCTTCAACCGGGAGCCGAACGGTGCCGGGCACACCACCGACGAGACCGAGATGTCGCCGTGGGTGTGGGAGCGCAAGTACGAGATCGACTCGCTCTGCTTCCCGCTCGACCTGGCCTACCGGCTGTGGCGGACCACCGGCCGCGCCGACGTGATCGACGACCGGTTCAAGGCCGCGGCCGAGGCGATCGTCGAGCTGTGGACGATCGAGCAGGACCACGAGAACAGGTCGCCGTACCGGTTCCAGCGGCACGACGACCGGCCGTCGGACACCCTCGTCCGCGAGGGCCGCGGCCGGCTGACCCGGCCCACCGGGATGTCGTGGAGCGCGTTCCGGCCGAGTGACGACGCCACCGTGCTCGGCTTCAACGTGCCCGGGAACATGTTCGCCTCGGTGGTGCTCGGCTACCTGCAGGAGATCGCGACCGAGGTCCTGCGGGACGAGTCGCTCGCGGACCGGGCGAAGGCGCTGAAGGCCGACATCGACGACGGGATCGCCCGGCACGGCACGGTCGACCACCCGGAGCACGGCCGCGTCTACGCCTACGAGGTGGACGGGCTGGGCGAGTCGCTGCTGATGGACGACGCCAACATGCCGAGCCTGCTGTCGATCCCGCTGTCCGGGTACGCTGCCGCCGACGACCCGACGTACCTCGCCACCCGCAAGCTGCTGCTCAGCCCGGAGAACCCGTACTACTACAGCGGTACGCACGCGGCCGGCATCGGCAGCCCGCACACCCCGCCGAACTACGTGTGGCACATCGCCCTCGCTGTGCAGGGGATCTCGAGCACGTCGGCGCGGGAGCGCCAGCGGCTGCTGGAGCTCCTCCGGGACACCACCGGCGGCACCGGTCAGATGCACGAGGGCTTCGACGTCGACGACCCGTCGCAGTACACCCGCGAGTGGTTCTCCTGGGCGAACGCGATGTTCTGCGAGCTTGCCCTGGTCCATGCAGGGGTGCACGCGGGGATCAGGTGACGTCCCGGCGACGCGTCGTCCAGGCAGCCAGCAGGGCGAAGATCGCGCAGTAACCCAGCAGCGTCAGCAGGGCTCGTCCGCCGCCGACCGCATCGCGCACCCCAGGCGGTGCGTCGGCGGCGACCATGCCGGTCACGCTGAACACCAGTGCGCCCGCGTTCGCGCCCGGCAGCGCGTCGGACAGGAACTCCAGGTCGGGCAGCAGGCTGCTCACCACGCCGGCGAGCAGAGTCTCGACACCGAGGATCCAGACGACGCCGAGTCCGATCGGCAGCGCCACGTTGCGGAAGGCGACGGCCAGGACAGCACCGGCCAGGCACCACGTCATCAGCACCAGCCACCCGCCGGCGAGTCCCTCCAGGACCGCGGTCAGGCCCGGCCAGTCCATCGCTGTGTTCTCCGCGGCCGCCACGCCGACGCTGCAGGCTGCGCAGGCGGCGAAGATGCCGAGCACCCAGACCGCGATCATCGTCGCCAGCCCGAGGAACTGCGAGGCCAGGACGGCGCCGCGTCCAGGCCGCTGGGTCAGGATGGTCTTCAGTGTTCCCCAGGTGTACTCGCCGCCGACCACGATCGCGCCCAGCACCAGCGCGAGTGCGCCGGCGAAGACCGGGTAGCCGCCGATCGTGTTGTCCATCACCCGCTCCGGCAGCATCCCGCGCAGGATCTCGCTCCGCGGTACGCCGTCGGTCTGCGGGTTCTCGTCACCGGTGACGTACCCCAGGTACGGCAGCAGGTAGCCGAAGATCAGGCTGAGCACGAGTCCGGCGCCGAACAGCACCCAGACCGCCGAACGCTTGCGGAGCTTCAGCACCTCCGCGCGGTAACTACCCGACATCGGCCTTCTCCTCCGTGGTGAGCTCGAAGAACACATCCTCGAGAGCGCGTTCGGTGCTGCGCAGCTCGGACACCTCGATGCCGGCCTCGACCAGCACCCGGTTCACCTCGGCCGCGCGCCGCGGATCCACCTGGACCCGGAGCGTGTCGTCGTACCGGTGGACCGCCCCGAAGCCGGCCAGGACCGACTGGGCCCGGTCCCGCGGGGTGGCGCGGACGACCAGTTCCTGCTCGGCGCGCAGGTCCTCGACGTTGTGCTCGGCAACCATCCGGCCGGCGGCGATGATCCCGACCCGGTCGCAGATCTGCTGCACCTCGCCGAGCAGGTGGCTGGACAGCAGCACCGTCCGCCCGCCGGAGCCGAGCTCGCGGATCAGCCGGCGCATGTCCCGCATGCCGGCCGGGTCCAGCCCGTTGGTCGGCTCGTCCAGGATCACCAGCTCGGGATCCTTGAGCAGCGCCGCGGCCACGCCGAGCCGCTGCTTCATCCCCAGGGAGTACGTCGAGAAGCGGTCGCGGGCCCGGTCCGTCAGGTCGACCAGGTCGAGCACCTCATCGATCTTCCGGCGGGGTACCGCGGCGTACTCGGCCAGCAGCCGCAGGTTGTCCAGGCCGGACAGGTACGGGTAGAAGGCGGGCGACTCGATCATCGACCCGGTCCGGCCGAGCACGCCGGACTGCCCGGGCATGCCGCCGAGCACCCGGACCTCGCCACTCGTCGGCGCGATCAGCCCGGTGAGGATCCGCAGCGTCGTCGTCTTCCCGGCACCGTTCGGACCGAGGAACCCGTAGACCTCGCCCGGCAGCACCGTCAGATCGACACCGTCGACCGCGAGGGTGTCGCCGTACCGTTTCGTCAGCCCCGTGACCTCAACCAATGCATCCATACCCCGAGCGTGCCGGTCAGGCACGGGGTACCGCGTCGCCCAGGGGGAGTGACCGCACCTACCGCCGACGGAGTAGTCAGCCGCCCGGACTGGTCTCCAGCCGTCGCGTACTCCGCTCTGCCAGCGCCTGCGCAACATGCTCGACCGCGCTCCGCATCAGCTCGCCGTAGGCGTCGTCCGCCAGGAGACGCAGCCTCGTCCTGGCCGCCTCCAGGTGCTCCTCCGCCTTGGCGGTGTCACCGAGCCGCCGGTAGTCGTCCGCGAGATTCACGTGCAGCGACGGCAGCCAGTTCTCGTCCTCGGCGTACTCCAGGGCCCGGAGGTCCCAGGCGAGCTCGGCCACGGTCTCGTCCTGGACATCGGCCAGGTAGTGCGCGATCGCACAGCGCGACTGCCGGTCGTCGGCCGCCTTCTCCCAGAGGTCGCTCAGCTGGATCCGGCGGTCGCCGGCCCGCATGGCCGCGGTGATCTGCTTCAGATACTTCATGCCCTCGAGCCTGGGGCTTCGGGTTGCTCGAAGGTCAACCCAGCCAGCCGGGGCGGACCAGGCCGGTCTGGTAGGCGACGACGACCAGCTGGGCGCGGTCGCGGACGCCGAGTTTGATCATCGCGCGGCTGACGTGGGTCTTCGCGGTGGCCGGGCTGAGGACGAGCCGTTCGGCGATCTCGTCGTTCGACAGCCCCTCGCCGACCAGGGCGACGATCTCCTTCTCCCGGTCGGTCAGGACGTCGAGCTCCTTGCTGGCGTGCGGCTGCCGGCTGCGGGTGGCGAACTCCGCGACCAGCCGCCGGGTGACACCGGGGGAGAGCAGCGCGTCACCGCGAGCGACCACGCGGACCGCCTGGAGCAGCTCGACCGGCTCGGTGTCCTTGACCAGGAACCCGCTGGCGCCCACCCGGAGCGCCTCGAACACGTACTCGTCCAGGTCGAACGTGGTCAGGATGACGACGTGGACGTCGGCCAGCGCCTCGTCGGCACCGATCTGCCGGGTCGCCTCCAGTCCGTCCGTGCCCGGCATCCGGATGTCCATCAGCACGACGTCCGGCTTCTCCGCGCGCGCCACCGCCACCGCCTCGGCGCCGTCCGACACCTCGCCGATCACCGTGATGTCGTCCTCGGCGTTCAGCAGCGACCGGAACCCGGCCCGCACCAACGACTGGTCGTCCGCCAGCAGCACCCGAATCATGCCGCCCAACCTAAGCCATTCTCAGGCCAACCCGCCGTCGTGGGCGAGCAGCGCGATCTGCGTGCGGTTGCCGAGCCCGAGCTTGGTGAGGATGTGGGAGATGTGCGCCTTGACCGTCGCCACGCTCATGTACAGCTCGGAACCGATCTGGGCGTTCGACTCGCCCCGAGCGACGGCGAGTACCACGTCGTACTCCCGCGGTGACAGCCGTTCGAGCGCCTGCTGCGCGACCGTGTGCGCGTCCGCCTGGGTAGCCGCCCGGTCCATCAGCCGCCGGGTGATCGCGGGCGACAGGATCGGGTCGCCGGCCGCGACCCGCCGGACCGCGTCGACGATCTGGGCCGGTGGCGTGTCCTTCAGCAGGAACCCGCTCGCCCCGGCGCGGAGCGCGTGCAGCACGTCCTCGTCGGTGTCGAAGGTCGTCAGCACGACGACCTCCGGCGGATCGGTGCGCGCCCGCACCCGCCGGGTCGCGACGATCCCGTCCACCCGCGGCATCCGCAGGTCCATCAGCACGACGTCCGGGAAGTGCGCGTCCACCGCGGCCGGCACCTCGTCCCCGTCGGCGGCCTGGCCGACCACCGAGATCCCGTTGGCACCGTCGAGCATCATTTCCAGGCTCGCGCGCACCAGTGCGTCGTCGTCCACGACGAGAACCCGGACGGTGATACTCATCCACGTCCTCGCTTCGCTCCGGGCGCGGCCGAGGCACAAGTCGGACGGTGCTTGATGATGCCCTCGCTTCGCTCGGTCATGACGGCCACGGTAGCGAGGCCTCCAGCCGGAAACCGCCATCGGGCCGTTTCCCGTGGTTCAGCGAGCCGCCCGCCAGTTGCACCCGCTCGGTCAGCCCGACCAGCCCGGTTCCGCTCCCTGGTGTGAGCGAGGCGCCGTTCGAGCCCGGGTTGGTCAGCTCGATCCGCAGACCCTCGCCCGGCTGCCCGGTCACGGTCAGTGTCACCGGCCGCCCGGCCGCGTGCTTGCGGGCGTTGGTGAGTCCTTCCAGCACGACCCGGTACGCCGTCCGCCCGGTTGCCGGGGGCAACGTCGTGGAGTCGTCGACCCGGTCGTCGTACGCGATCGCCGTACCGGCCTGCCGGGACTCGGCCACGAGTTCCCCCAGATCCTGGAAGGTGGGCTGCGGACGGCCTCCGTCGACGTCCTCGTCACGGAGGACGTTGATCACCTCGCGCAGTTCGTCGAGCGCCTGGTGGACGCCGGTGCGGATCACCCCGGCGGCCTGGGCCAGCTTGACCGGTGACGAGTCCGGGCGGTACTCGAGCGCCCCGGCGTACGTCGCCAGCAGCGACAACCGGTGCGCGAGGACGTCGTGCATCTCGCGCGCTATCCTGGTCCGTTCCAGCGTCCGCGCCTCGGCGACCCGGCGGCCCTGCTCGGTCTCGGCCCGGACGGCGCGCTCACGCAGCGAGTGGAGCACCTGCCGGCGTGCCTGGGTCCACTGACCCCAGCCGAGGAAAGCCGCGTGCACGGCGACGTCGAGAACGGCGAACCAGAGGAACGGGAGGTTGCCGATCGGCCGCCACAGACCCTGGACGAGGTGGCCGGCCGTGCCCGCCGCCGCGATCAGCACCGCGGTCAGCAGCGGCCGGCGTTGCGCGACCGTCAGCGTGCCGCTGGTGGAGGCCGGAGTGGCGGCGGGGGAGAGGGCGGCAAGACCCGCGAGCAGCAGCGTCCCCGAGGCCGGCCACCGCCCGACCGCGAGGACGAGGCCGGTGGCAACCACCCCGACCACGATGTCGAGAACCAGCCACGGCCGCTCGGCGCCGTCGGCCTGGCGGCCGACGATCGTGGCCGCGGTGAACCCGCCGATCGCGAGCACCGCGACCACGGTCGCCCAGCGGTTCCAGCGGGCTCCGACGCACAGCACGCCAGGACCGTCCTGGTCCGGAAACTCCTGCATGTCCTCGACCCTAGGGCGCGATCGCCGTCCGTCACCACCGACCAAAGTCGGTGCCCGGCCGACTTCGGACCGGGTGGGTCCAGCTTTCCGGCCGATGCCGTCCGACCGGGGCCTGCTGGCCGTGCTGGAACGTCGCACGGTGAACGCACGGAAGGTCTGGACGGTGGTTGCGGTGACCGCCTGCGTCCTGTCACTCGGCAGTCCGCTGACCAGCGGTATCGGTGCCGGCGCCAGAGTCGGCCTGGCCGCTCTGCACCTTGTCGTCGGCGCCGCGGTGATTCTGGGACTGCGCCGTACCGCGCTCTCGGCTACGGAGCGGTGTTGAGGCGCGCGGCCTGGTAGAAGCCGCGGATATGGGCGGTGACCAGCTCGGCGGCGTCGTCCGGTGTGCCCGCGCGGATCGCCTTCACGATCGCCCGGTGCTCGGACCGCAGCCCGACCGTGGTCGCCTCCCAGTCCGTCAGGTTGGGGACGGCGGCCAGTACGTACCCGTGGATCGCCGATCGCAGCGAGGCCATCACGGCCGCGATCAGCACGTTCCCCGCCAGGCCGGACAACGCCACGTGGAACTCGGCGTCGAGCAGGTGGAACTCCTCCGGTGACAAATCGGGGGCGTCCATCTGGTCGAGCAGGTCGTCGGCGAGCTTGAGCTCTCCGCTGTCGACCTGCCGGCCGGCCGCTTCGCGGGCGGCCCACGACTCCAGCAGGATGCGGGTCTGGACGACGTCGTTCATCGGCAGGTGATTGGTTGCCAGGTGCAACCGTAGGACAGCGGTCAGCGGCGACACCGGCTCCGCGACGATCACTGCGCCGGCCTCGGGCCCGGAGCCCGTGGCCGTCCGGACCACCCCCATCGCCTCGAGCACGCGGACCGCTTCGCGCACCGACGGCCGGCTGATGCCCAACTGCTCGGCGAGCACGCGCTCACCGGGCAGGCGCTCGCCGATCCGCAGCCGTCCGGCGGCCAGGTCGGCCTCGACGCGATGCAGGACGAGTTCGTAGTTCTTCACCCGCGGCTCCCCATGGGGACGACTCTACCTGTGTGGTCGGACCACGGGCTATGCTGTGGTCCGACCACATGACCCCCGCCGGCCCCGGAGTACTGATGACCGATCGACAGCTGCCGAAATGGTCCGAGCTCAAGCCGCTGCTGCGGCCGAAGCCGATCACGGTGAACCCGACCGACCGCCGGCTGGAGCGGGCGCTCACCATCACCGACCTGCGGGCGATCGCCAAGCGCCGGACGCCGCGATCGGTGTTCGACTACACCGACGGTGCCGCCGAGGCGGAGATCAGCCTGCAGCGCGCCCGCCGGCTGTTCGCGGAGATGGAGCTGCAGCCGTCGATTCTACGGAACGTGTCCGAGATCGACCTGGGGACGTCGATCCTCGGTGGCCGCTCGGAGCTGCCGTTCGCGTTCGCGCCGACCGGATTCACCCGGATGATGAACCACGAGGGCGAGAGCGCGGTGGTCAGGGTCGCCGAGCAGATCGGCATCCCGTACGCGCTGTCCACGATGGGGACCACGTCGATCGAGGACGTCGCGGTCGCCGGTCCGGACGCGCGCAAGTGGTTCCAGCTGTATGTGTGGAAGGACCGCGACGCCGGCGAGGACCTGGTGAAGCGGTCGGCCGCGGCGGGATACGAGGCGCTGATGCTGACGGTCGACGTGCCGGTGGCGGGTGCGCGGCTGCGCGACGTCCGCAACGGGTTCACCATCCCGCCGTCGCTGACGGCCAAGACCGTGCTGGACGCGTCCCTGCATCCCGCCTGGTGGGCGAACCTGCTGACCACGCGGCCGCTGACGTTCGCATCGCTGTCGGCCTGGGACGGCACGGTCGCCGAGCTGCTGGACACGCTGTTCGACCCGACGATGACGATCGACGACCTGAACTGGCTGCGGTCGATCTGGTCCGGCCCGCTGATCGTCAAGGGGATCCAGACCGTCGAGGACGCCCGCCGGGTGGTCGACGCGGGCGCCGACGCGATCGTGCTGTCCAACCACGGCGGCCGTCAGCTCGACCGGGCGCCGACACCGCTGCGCATCCTGCCCGAGGTCCGCAAGGCCGTCGGCAGCGACGCCGAGATCTACCTCGACACCGGCATCATGTCCGGCGCGGACGTCGTCGCCGCGATCGCGCTGGGTGCCGACGCCTGCCTGGTCGGCCGTGCCTACCTGTACGGCCTGATGGCCGGCGGCCAGCGCGGGGTTGCCCGGGCCGCCGAGATCCTCACCGAGGAGGTCCGCCGGACGATGGCGCTACTGGGCGTCTCCCGGGTGGCCGACCTCAACCCGTCGCACGTCCGCCTGCCGCAGGTCTGACAGAGCTGACCTACAGCGGCAGGTGCGCGGTGATCCGCAGCCCGCCGGCCGGGGTGCGGGTCGCCGTCAGGGTGCCGCCGAGAGCGGTGGCCCGCTCACGCATGCCGATGATGCCGTTGCCCTCCTTCGGCGGACCGGTGAGCGACTGGCCGTCGTCGTCGACCTGGAGTACGAGCGCTTCCTCGCCGTACTGGATGCGCACGGTGGCCGCGTTCGCCCTGGCGTGCCGGACGATGTTGGTGAGCGACTCCTGGATGATCCGGAACGCCGCGCGATCCAGCCCCGTCGGCAAGGGCTGCGGGTCGCCGTGGACGATCGTGTGCACCTCCAGGCCGGCGCGGGAGGTCCGGCTGACCAGGTGCTCGAGCCTCTCGAGGCCGGCCACCGGCTGCCGGGGCGCCGACTCGTCCGACTGCCGCAGGATCCCGACGATCGACCGCAGCTCGACCAGCGCCTCCTTGCTCGCGTCCTTGATCGCGGCCAGCGCCGGACCCGCCTGCTCAGGCTGCCGGTCGACCAGGTGCAGCGCGGTCGACGCCTGCACGTTGATCAGCGAGATGTGGTGCGCCACCACGTCGTGCAACTCCTGCGCGATCCGCAGCCGCTCCTCGCCGGCCTTCCGCAGTTCGGCCTCCCGCCGCGTCCGCGCCGCCGCGATGACCCGGTCCCGGTGGGCCCGGAAGAGCTCCGCGGTGAACCCGAGGACGACGAAGCACGTGCCGACCAGGAGCACCTGGTAGACACCGTCCTCGTTGATCCCCAGGATCAGCCGGCCGCCGACGTGGCCGACGTACAGGGCGGCGATCCCGATCCAGCCCGCCAGCCGGTGACCGAGGCGGATCACTGTGAACGCGGCGATCACGAACGCGAAGATCACCGGGCCGTACGGGTACTGCATCAGCATGTAGACGAGCGTCGACCCGACCGTTGCCCACAGCACCGGGATCGGGTGGGTCCGCAGCCAGTACAGCGACACCGACCCGATCAGCAGCAGCACGACCATGAACCAGTCGCCGTCGCGCCGGTCGGTCTGGCCGTTGGCCGCGCCGAACGAGCCGACCACCGCGAGGACACTGATCACGACGGGCAGCGCGATCCGCCGTACCCGGGCTCCCCAGGTCGGCGGCGCGATCGGCTCAGTACTGGTCACACTCGAAACCGTAGAGGCCGACCCGGCCGGGTGTCATCGTCGCCACGGAGTATCCGCGCCTGCTCCCACGGCGGTAGTTCAGTACTTGACTTTATAGATCTTCTCCTCGTACGCCGGGCCGTAGTACGTCGCCAGCTCGGCCAGGTCGTCGTCCTGGCGTTCCAGCGCCTTCGCGATCCGCGGGCGGCTGGGCACCGCGTCGGGGTCCCAGGTGCCGGGCTTCCACAGCTGCGAGCGGAGGAACGACTTCGAGCAGTGGTGGAAGACCTCCTCGATCTCCACCAGCAGCGCCAGTTGCGGACGGTTGCCGCGGACGATCATCTCGTCGAAGAACGGCGCCTCCCGGACGATCCGCGCCCGTCCGTTGACCCGCAGCGTGTCACCACGGCCGGGGATGAAGTAGATCAGCCCGACGTGCGGGTTCGTGAGGATGTTGGCGAACCCGTCCACCCGGCGGTTGCCCGCGCGCTCCGGGATGGCGATGGTGCGGTCGTCGAGGATTGTGGTGAATCCGGCCGGGTCGCCCTTGGGCGAGACGTCGCAGGTGCCGTCGGCCGCCGAGGTGGCGATCAGGCAGAACGGGGAGGCGGCCAGCCACTGCCGGTCCAGCTCGTGCAGCGCCTTGCGGGTCTTGCCCGCGGCGGCGGCCAGTGGCGGCGGCACGACCTCCCGCAGCTCGTCGTGCGTCGTGATCTCGACCAGTCCGGGGATCTCCATCAGGCGGCGTTCTCCTTTGCCGGCAACGGCAGGGCGTCCTCGTCGACGGCCCTTGTCCGTGCGGCCCATCGTACGGCGAGACCAGTTGCGCAACTGGTCCCCAGGAACAGCGCACCCACCGCGATCCAGCCGATCGGGCCCCAGCCCAGGACGACGGTGGTCAGCAACGCCGGACCCAGCATCCGGGCGATCGCCGGGCCCGTGCCGAAGAAGCCCTGGTACTGCCCTTGCTTGTCAGCCGGTGCCAGTCCGAAGCTGATCTCCCACGCGCCCGAGGCCAGTTTCATCTCGCCGAAGGTCAGCAGGGCTGCTCCGCCGACCAGGACGACGGCCGCCGTCGACCCGGCCATGTCCGCGGCCGAGGTCGCGAACACCGCGCACGCGGCCAGCATCGCGACGCCGGCGTACCGGATCGAGCGGGTAGCCGTGCGGAGGTCGTGGACGGCGCGGGCGATCCGCACCTGGAAGAGGGTCACACCGAGGGTGTTGACGATCAGCAGCGATGCCACGACCCAGTCGGGTGCATTGGTGCGGGTGACGATCCACAGCGGGACGACCAGGCTGAGGAGCGGCATGAAGAGCAGCATGATCGCGTTCAGCAGCGCGAGGACGGCGTACGGGCGGTCGTGCAGGACGGCGAGCCGCGGCTCACCCTTGACCCGGGTGCTCACGGCCACCCGGGGGACGCGATGGATCAGCCGGGCCGCGATCATGAAGCTGAGAGCGTCGAGCCCGAAGACGACCAGGTACGCCGTCTCGGTGTCGTAGTGCAAAGCGATGCCGCCGAGGCCCGCGCCGACCGCGAGTCCGGCGTTCACCGTGGACTGGAGGAAGGCTCGGATCCGGGTGCGCTCCGACGGCTGCACCAGGCCGGCCAGCAAGGCCTGGCGGGCGGCGGTGAGGCCGGTCTGACTGGTCGCGTAGACGATCGCCGCGATCAGGAACAGCGGGAAGCTCCGGACGACCAGGAAGCTGCCGACGGACGCCGCCGTCGTCAGGGCGAGCAGGACCGCGACGCCGCGGGCGCCCTGACGGTCGGCGAGGTTGCCCAGCGGGACGCCCATCAGAAACCCCACCAGCCAGGCGACCGTCAGGCCGAGCCCGACCTCGGCCGTCGAGAGGCCGACTACGCGGGTGAAGAACAATGCGCTGGTGACGATGAACGCGCCGTCGCCGACCGAGTTGGCGAGTTGTGCCATCGCCAGGTTCCGGGGCGCGCCGGCCGGCGGGAGAACGCTGTCGCGGCCGCTGCGCAGGCGGCGGGCGGTGATGCTCATCGTGGTCTCCCTTGACTCGGTATGGTTCGAGCCTAGGAGCGTGGCGGCCCAGCAGGTAGATCCACTTCTGCGCTCAGATGTTGGGCCAATTTGGACTGTGGACAACTCGGATCGGGGGACGGGACAACGGCACTTTGTAGGTATGAGCTTCCAAGACCTGCCACCGACCTGGACCGACCATCCACTCTCCGATCCCTGCCTCGCCACGGACGTCGTCGACCTCCTGGTGAGTCTCGGCGACCGCCACCGCGGCACGTTCACCGTCGTCCTGTGCGACCAGGACACCCGGTACCGCGCGGCCCTCGCCGTCGACCTGCCGTCGGAGTTCGAACACCAGGGTCGTTCGCTGGCCGCCGGTGACTTGTGCACCTCGGCCTTGACCCCGATCATGCCCGCCGTCCGCACGGCCCCCGGCACCACGATGCTGCTCGCCCTCGGGCGCCCGGGTCCACCCACCTTGCCCGCCCTGGACACCGAGTGGGCCACCGCGGCCACCCGGACCTGCCAAGCCGCCCAGGTGCCTCTGCTGGGCTTCTACGTAGCCACCCCTCAGCACATCTACGAGCCACTTCGCCCAGCCGTGGCGGCGGCCTGACATGGCCGGGTCAGCGGACGCCGCGCGGGCGGAACTGGATGCTGATGCGAGGTCCGATGTGGCCGGAGGCCTTGGGGATGGCGTGTTCCCAGGTGCGTTGGCAGGAGCCACCCATGACGATGAGGTCCCCGTGGCCGAGCGGGTAGCGGACGGTCGAGCCGACCGGGCCGGTGGAGGCGCCGGGGCGGGGTCGCAGCGCGAGCACGCGCGGTTCGCCGACGGAGAGGATGGCCACCATCGTGTCCTCGTGGTTGCCACGGCCGATGCGGTCGCCGTGCCAGGCGACGCTGTCGCGGCCGTCGCGGTAGAAGCACAGGCCGGCGGTGCGGAACGGCTCACCCAGTTCGCCGGCGTAGTGCGCGCTGAGCAGGTCACGAGCCTCGTCCAGGATCGGCAGCGGAAGCTCCTCGTTCTCCCCGTAGAAGCACAGCAGTCGCGGCACGTCGACGACCCGGTCGTACATCTGCCGCCGCTCGGCCTGCCACGGAACATCCCGCGCCAACCGCTCGTACACCTGATCCGCCCCGGTCAGCCACCGCCGCAGTACGTCGATCCACGCGCCGCGGCCCAGGTCCGTGCGCTGGACCGCTGCCACCGGGCCCAGCGCAGGATCCTCGAACGCATCGAGCAACGAGCCCTGAAGGTCACCCGCCATACCCCCAGCATACCCGAGATTCGAACAGGTGTTCCCATAAGTAGAGGGCTCGGTGGTCGGCAGGTATCAACTTTCTTGATGATTCGGCGTGTGAACTGGCATTGGACGCCATGGGTCTGCTACGGGCACGCTCAAGAGCACGACCACGACACGGTCACCCACCGCGACCAAGGAGCAGCGCCATGTCACTCGCCCGCGTGCACAACTTCTCCATCTCACTCGACGGCTACGGCACCGGGGAGGGACAGAGCCGCGACGCACACTTCGGTCACGCCGGGGACCGGCTGCACGAATGGATGTTCGCCACCCGGTCGTGGGAGGCCGGTGGGAGCGGCGGTGTGGACGATGCCTTCGTCCGGCAGCACGATCAGGGAATCGGCGCCGAGATCATGGGCGCCGGCAAGTTCGGCCACCCGGGATGGCATGAGGAGCCGGACTGGAAGGGCGCCTGGGGACCCAATCCGCCGTTCCACACCCCGACATTCATCCTCACCCATCACCCGCGACCGTCGATCGAGATGGAAGGCGGGACGACCTACCACTTCCTCGACGTGTCCCCGGTCGAGGCACTCGAGGCGGCCCGTGAAGCGGCGGGCGGCAAGGACGTACGCCTCGGGGGAGGTCCCACGCTGATCCGCGACTTCCTGGCCGCCGGGCTGGTCGACTACCTGCACGTCGTCGTGGTGCCGATCGTGCTCGGTCGCGGCGTACGGCTCTGGGACGGGCTGGAGGGTGTCGAGAGCGACTACCGGGTCGAGACCATCTCCGCGCCCAGCGGAGTCACGCATCTGACCTTCACGCGCCCCGGGATCTGACCTGCGGCCTCTCCGCATGGCCCGGCGGATGCACGAGACTGCGGGTACGTCGACCCGACTGGAGGACGGATGTCGTACCTGATCCGCAACGTCTCGGTTCTGATCGTGCCCGAGTCCGGCGAGTGCCGGGTCGACGAAGGGCGGGACATCCACGTCCAGGACGACCGGATCGCGGCCATCACACCCACCGGGACACCTTTCCGCGCGGCTCCCACCGCGTCGTCCGCGGCGCCGACTCCCAGCGCGTCGCCCGGCGCATCGCCCGGAGGCGCGGACGGGGAGGTGATCGACGGGACCGGACTGGTGGCGGTGCCTGGATTGGTGAACTCGCACACGCACAGTCCGATGGTGATGATGCGCGGGGCGGCGGAGGACCTGTCGATCGAGGACTGGTTCAACCAGCGGATCTGGCCGATGGAGGTGAACCTGACGCCGGAGCGGGTCCGGGTCGGTGCCCGGCTCGCGTGCGCGGAGATGTTGCTGGCCGGCGTGACCACGTTCGTCGACCACTACTTCCACGCCGACCAGATCGCCGCAGCGGCCGTCGAGTCCGGGATCCGCGCCGACCTCGCGCCCACGTTCTTCTCGTCTGCCGGCGCCGAGGCCGTCGACGCCGCGATCGCCACGGCGCGCGACCTCCGCACGGTCGGGCCGCGGGTCACCGCCAGCCTGGGGCCGCACGCGACCTACACGGTCGGCGACGACGACCTGCGCCGTACGGCGGAGATCGCGCGGGCGGAAGGCTTCCGGATCCACCTGCATGCCGCCGAGACCGACGACCAGACGCAGTCGTCCGTCGACCGCCTCGGCGTGACGCCGGTGCAGGTCCTCGAGCGCACCGGCGTGCTCGACGCGGGCGCGCTCATCGCCCACGGCTGCGGCATCCGCGACGCCGATCTGCGGATCCTCGGGCAGTACGCCGACCGCGTCACGGTCGCCAGTTGCCCGAAGGTCTACCTCAAGCTCGCCATGGGTACGGTCACGCCTATCAAAGGCCTGCAGTCCGTCGGCATCCGAATCGGCATCGGCACGGACGGAGCCGCCGTCCACAACACGCTGGATGTCTGGGAGGCGCTGCGGATGGTCGCGCTGACACAGAAGCAACGTGAGCAGGACGCCGAGTGGATGAACGTCTCCGATACTCTCCGCCTGGCCACGAGAGGTGGTGCCGCGGCCGCCGGGCTCGCCGATCAGGTCGGCGCGCTGGAGCCGGGCCGCCAGGCCGACATCGCTCTGGTCGATCTCTTCGGGCCGCACTGCCGGCCGATCCACGATCCCAGAGCGGCCCTGGTCTACTCGGTGCGTTCGTCCGACGTCGTCACGGTCCTGGTGGCCGGTGAGGTCGTCGTTCGCGATCGCCGGCTCACCACGCTGGATCTCGGCGAGGTGCTGGCTGAGGCCAACGACCTCGCGCACACGTTGGTCGATCTCTCCAGGGGAGGCGCGGTCCAGCACTACGCCCCCTGAAACCTGTGCCCGACGACAGCGGCACGCCCCGGCCACCAGCCCGGGGCGTGCCGGCTCAGGAGGTCAGCTGATCGTCAGGATCTTGTTCACCGTGTACACCTGCGTGTGGTCGGCGTCGCCCGGGAACCAGACGCGGTAGGCGATCTGTCCGCGGACGGCCGGCTTGATGCCGAACGCGTACCCGCCCCAGGCACTCAGCTTCATCCAGGCGATCGACTTCCACACCTTGTTGCCGTACTGCTGCAGATAGACGTACTGGCCGGCGTGCACCGGAGCGACGTACCCGCTGAACCTCGTCACCTGGCCCAGCCTGATCGAGGCCGGCGCCAGCGTGGCCGAGATCGTCGGCGTCACCTGCGTGGTGACGTCCGGCGTCCGGGTCCCCATCAGGTCGGCGTTGCCGGGGAACGTCAGCATGTACACCGACGACACCGCCGGCTTGTGCACGAACGACATCGTCCCCTTCGACGACGACTTCAGCGCCGCCAGCAGGGTGAACCTGGTGCCGTTCTTCGGCCGCACGTACAGGTTGACCGGCAGGCCGGCGTAGGCCACGTTGTCGATCCGGTACGTGCTGCCCTTGATCAGGACCGAGCCGCCGTAGCTGACCGCTGTCGTGCTCAGCCTGATGCCGGTCTTCATCCCGAGCAGCCGAGTCACAGCGACCGGGCTGACCTTCCCGCTACGGTCCTTCACCCAGGCCGCGAAGGTGTACGTGACACCTTGCGCGAGGCCGGTGTTCTTGAAGGCGGTCGCCGTCCCGGCGTAGACGAGCGTGCCCGTGGTCAGGGTCGGTACCCTGCTGTTCGCGTTGCGGCGCACGATCACCTGGTCGAGATCCGACATCGGCCCGAGCTTCCACGCCAGGTTCGCGGCCAGATAGGCGCCGCCGGCATCGAACACCGGGGCCGACGGTGCCAGGTCGACCGTCGTGAACACGCTGCTGAACGGGGCGAGCGACGCACCGCCGGCCTCCTGGACCTCGCTGACGACGATCCGGTACGGCTGGTTGTCGAGCAGCGGCGCGGTCGGCGTGAGCACGGCCTTCCGGGTCGCGTCGTCGTAGGCAACCGTGGCACCGACGGTGGCACCGGTCCTGCCGTTCACCAACCGGACCGTGCTCGCCGTCACGCTGCTCGCGAGCATTGCCCGAGCGAACGTCACCGACGGCTTGGTGGCGACCGGTGCACCCGCCGAGAGGTCGGCCGGCGCGACGTCGCGCACGGGATAGTCGGTCTCGGGCTCGCTTCCGCCCGTGCCTTCCTCGCTGAAGGTCAAGGTGTACTTGCGCGTGTCCCGCGAGCCGTTGTCGTTGCGAACGGCGATGTACGTCGTGCCGGCGGCGACGCTGACGTTGGCGGTCGCGGTCAGTGGTGCGGGCACGTTCGGGTTCGCCGGGTACGGGTTGACCGCGCTTCCCAGCGACTCCAGGTCGGCGTTGTACACGTCGATCCGCGGGCCGATGTTCACCGGGTACTCGAGGTTGTACTCCGGTCAGGTGAGCGACACCGCGAGGTTGCGGGCCGCGGGGGAGTCGACCCGGTACCAGTCGACGTCGCCCTCCACCCCGAAGGTGGAGCTCGCCGAGCTCGTCAGCGCGACCGCCCGGGACGGCTGGTCGTTGCCGTCGGCACCGGCCACCGGGAAGTCGGTGGTCCACTTGCCGCCGAGGGCGGCGTACGCGTCCAGCATGCCGGCGCCGTAGTACGGATCGATGCCGCGCGGTCCGGCGTCGCGGGCGGTCGCCTTCAGCCGGGCCATCACCTGGGCCGGGGTGAACGAGGGCCACTTGTTCCGCACCAGCGCCGCGACACCCGCGACGATCGGCGACGAGAACGACGTTCCCGACAGGCCGAGCCAGTACGGGTCGTACCCGGCCGGCGTCTTCGCCCTGGGAGCCGTGCTGGTGATGTCGAAGCCGGGAGCCGCGATGTCGACCGTGTCGCCGTACGTGCTGAACTCCGTCAGGGCGCCGTACCAGCTGGTCGCGCCGACCGAGAGCACCTCCGGGTACGCCGCCGGGTAGTGCGGAGCCGAGACGCCGGTGTTGCCGGAGGCGGCCACCAGCACGACACCCTTCGCGACCGCGTTCTTGATCGCGGTGTGCAGGACCGGGTTGTCGCCGTCGCCGCCGAGCGACATGTTGATCACCCGGGCACCGTTGCGGACCGCCCAGTTGATGCCGTTGATGACGTTCGCGTCGCTGCCGTTGCCGTTGTCGTCGAGCACCTTCACCGGCCGGACCTTCGCGTTCCAGGCCACCCCGGCGATGCCGATGGTGTTGCTGGTGCCGGCCGCGATGATGCCGGTGACCGACGTTCCGTGCCCGTCGCCGTCGTTCGGCGGCAAGGCGGTGTTGAAGGTGTTGTAACCGGGCAGCAGGTGGCCGGCCAGGTCCGGGTGACCGGCGTCGACACCGGTGTCCAGGACGGCGACGGTCTGGCTGCCGGCCGACCGGGTCAGGTCCCAAGCCTGGTTGACCCGGACGTACGGCAGGTACTTCTGGTAGTTCCGGTAGAGCCAGTCGTTCGGGGTGGCGGACTTGCGCCGGAGGTAGTTGAGGGAGGCCAGTTCGACGGCGGGGTCGGCGTTGACCTTCTTCAGCAACTCGGCGGCCGGCACGTCCCCGGTGACGGTGACCACGTCCGAGGTGACCGAGACGTCTGGTGTGCCCCTGACCCGGGACAGCGCGGCCTTGCGGGCCGACGTGGTCGCCGTGGGCTTGAACTGCACGATCACGGACTTGGCGTCGTACGCGGGTCCGCTCGCCCTCTCGGGGCGGAGGTTGGCCGGGAACGGGCGGGTCCCGGCGGACACCTCGGCGGTGCCGGACGAGCCGGTGACCGCCACCAGTGTCGCGGCGACCATCGCCGCGGGCAGGCCCAGGCGCAGGAGTTGAGCAGGACGGACGGACAAGGGGACCCCCCCAAGGGTCTCAAGGAACAGTGCCCGGAGTATGCCAGAGGTCTGATCCGGATCGCCGCGTGCCGCGGATGTCAGTTGCTGCAACAGCCGGTGTCGTGGGTAGGGGCAGACGGTCAGCCGACGGCACCTGGGTGCGATCCCCTCGTGACCGTACGTGCCGAAATGTTAAAGCAGCGTTGAGGAATGCCGAGCGTGTGACTATGCCGACGCAGAGTGGGGAACCTGCCCGTGGTCGGGGGCGGATCGTAGCGGTGCGCAAGTGAGGGGGAGCAGTGGGTGACGCTGGGTGATTTCCTCTGGTCGGGAGCGCCGGGAACATGGGACGATCGGCCACCGGAGGCACATCAGGGGGCGGGCATGGCGATGGCCAGGCAGTTGACGAGTGAGGCTGTATGAACGGGCGGACAGCGCAGGAGAGCCGGCTCCCGGTGAACGGGACCGCGGCGGCGAACGGGACCAACGGTCACGGTCCGCAACCAGAGCCTCACCTGAACCATCTGGACCCGCCACCCGAGGACGCCCCCGAACCATCGCCCGCACGCACCAACGGCCGGGCGGACGGTACGACGCTCGGCGAGTTCAACACCCCGGTCCGGGTCGACGAGATCGCCGTCGCCGCGATGGCGCTGTCGGAGAACCTCCAGGCGGCCACTCGCGGGATGCCGGAGTCGCCACAGCTGCGGCGTTTCCGCCACGACCTCGACCACGCCGCCAGCACGTTCCGGTCGGTGGCGAACGAACTGGAGGCGACCGCGGGCAGCCTGATCCGGCTGGCCGCGAACGAAGGCCAGTCGTGCGGCGTCGGCTGGGGCGTCTGCCCGGAGCACGGTCTCACCTTGATGAACATCGGCGAGACCGTCACCTGCCACGTACTCGGCTGCGACCGCGAGAACGAGGGCGCGGTCGAGCGCTGCGAGCACCCGGTCGCCTACCGCGTCGTCGACGCGGCCGGCCCGGCCCTGTTCACCTGCGCCGGTCACGCGATCGCCTGCCGCCTCTACCTCGACGACGCCGTCATCACGCTGGCATCCGACAGCCTCGAACTGTTCTAGGCGATCGTTCGGCGCTGTCGGCCGCACTGGTGCCGGCGGAGACCCGAACGGAACTCGGCGGTCTTCGCGATCTGGTGGTTGCTCTCGTTGTACTCGTTGAACACAGCTGGAGAGGCCCTGCACGCCGACCCGGGTGAGTTGTCGAACTGCCGGCACATCAGGTCGCCGTGGCGACGGTGCCCGGGCTGGAGGTCACCCGGGTGAAACACCCGGCCCGGTATCGACGGTGGCTTTCCGACCACGTCGCCGGCGGACAGGAGAAGTCGCGAAGGTAGAAACGCTCTGCACTTCGCGCAAGCGCTGGACGGCGGCTGCGTAAGTTCCGGAACCACGCCACCCTGGCCAAAGAGAGCGTTTGCCCGCTAGCGTCCGTGAGAACTTCTCTGCAACATCTTGACGCCGTCTCCGGCCGTACTTAGTTTGTTGGTTCAACAGACAAAGTCTGTGACTGAGCTCACAAATCGGTGAGGTGGGGCGCATGACGTTGACCGGAGGCAGCCGTTCCGGCGGCCGCGGCGTCGCCGCCGACCACGTATCGCTGCGCCGGAACAACCTCTCGGTCGTCCTCCGGCACGTCCGCGACCTCGGCCCGCGGTCGCGGGCCCGGATCGCCGCCGACACCGGCCTGAACAAGGCCACCGTCAGCAGCCTGGTCGCCGAGCTGGTCGGGCGTGGACTGCTCCGCGAAGGCCCGGCCGACTCCACCCGTGCCCTCGGCCGGCCCGGTCAGCTCGTCGAGCTGGACGGCACCGGTGTCTGCGGTGTCGGCGCCGAGGTCAACGTCGACTATCTCGCCGTCACCGCTCTCGACCTGACCGGCGACACGGTCAGCGAGCGACGGGTCCCGCTGGACGCGGCCCATCTCGACCCCGGTACGACGCTCGACCGCCTGGCCGGCCTGATCCGTGAGGCCGTCGCGGCCGTCGACGCCCGCGGCGGACAGGTCGCCGGCGTGACCCTGGCGGTACCGGGTCTGGTCCAGGGCGACACCGGCGAGCTGAAGCTGGCCCCGAACCTGGGGTGGGGCGAGGTTCCGGTGATCCGGGAGATGCGCGAACGGTTGGGTGGACCATCGTACCCGCTGCATGTCGACAACGAGGCGAACCTCGCCGCGCGGGCGGCGTACTCGGAGCTGCGAAAGGTCGAACCGGTCCAGGATCTCGTCCTGCTCACCGGCGCGGTCGGTGTCGGCGGCGGGATGGTGTCCAACGGGCACCTGCTGCGCGGCGGACGCGGGTACAGCGGCGAGGTCGGGCACATGCCGGTCGCGCCGGAGGGCCGCACCTGCGGCTGCGGCCGGACCGGCTGCTGGGAGACCGTCGTGGGCCTGACCGCACTGTTGCACCAGGCAACGGACGGGGACGATCCAGTCCGCGATCCGTCGCTCGACGTCGAACGACGGCTGGCCGAGATCATCGCGCGGGCCGAGGCGGGGGAGCCCCGGACGCTGACCGCGCTGAAGGACGTCGGAACCTGGCTGGGGATTGGGGGAGCGATCCTGGTGAACATCCTGAACCCGGACGTGCTCGTGCTCGGCGGCTACTTCGCCGTCCTCGGGCCGTGGCTGGAGGAACCGCTGGAGACGGCGATCCGCGACCGCGTGATCGCCCCGGACGGCGGCGGCTGCCGCGTGGTCCGCTCGGAGCTCGGCTTCACCGCGGCGGTCCGCGGCGGAGCGCAGATCTCACTCGACCAGGTCTTCGTCGACCCGACGGTGATCGGCCGGGCCGGAACCGGAGTCGCCCAATGACCGAGTCCCAGGCCACGCTGCCGCGCGGCCGGTCATGCGGCTGTGACTCCCGGCCTTGCCTCGTCGCTGCGGTCGCTGCGCTCCGCCCGCTCCTCAGTCCAGGCCGGGAGGCCGCATGTCCGATCTGCTGACCATGACCGGCATCGTCAAGGAGTTCCCGGGGGTCCGGGCGCTCGACGGGGTCGACCTGGACGTCCGCGCCGGCGAAGTGCACTGCCTGCTCGGCCAGAACGGCGCCGGCAAGTCCACGCTCATCCGGGTGCTGACCGGTGCGCACCAGCCGGACGCCGGCACCGTCCGGATCAACAGCGAGCCGGTGCGGTTCAACAGCCCGACGGACGCGATCCAGCGCGGCATCGCGGCGATCTACCAGGAGCTCGACCTGGTCCCCGAGCTGACGGTCGCCGAGAACATCTTCCTCGGCCACGAGCCGGCCCGGTTCGGCTTCAGCCGCAGGCACGAGGCGACCGCCCGGGCCCGCGAGATCCTCCGGGGACTGGGCCACGGCGAGATCCCGGCACACCGCACGGTCGGGTCGCTGCCGGCCGCCGGGCAGCAGGTGGTCAGCATGGCGCGGGCGCTGTCGCGCGACGCCCGGCTGATCGTGATGGACGAGCCGTCCGCCGTCCTCGATCCCGAGGAGGTCGCCAACCTGTTCCGGGTCATCCGCGACCTCACCGCCCGCGGCGTCGCCGTCGTCTACATCTCGCACCGGCTGGAGGAGATCCGGCAGATCGGCGACCGCGTCACCGTGCTGAAGGACGGCGCCACCGTCGCCACCGGGCTGGACGCCCGAAAGACGCCGACCAGGGAACTCATCCGGTTGATGACGGGCCGCTCGATCGAGTACGTCTTCCCGCCCCGGCGCGAGATCCTCAGTACGGCGCCGGTCGTGCTCGAGGTGGCCGACCTGACCCGGCCGGGTGAGTTCGCCGGGATCGGGTTCACCGTCCGGTCCGGCGAGATCCTCGGCCTGGCCGGACTCGTGGGCTCGGGGCGTTCCGAAGTCCTCGAGACCGTGTACGGCGCCCGGCGCGCGGCCGGCGGTTCGGTCACCGTCGACGGCGTCACGCTGCGGCCGGGCCGGGTGCAGTCGGCCGTGAAGGCGGGTGTCGGGCTGGCGCCGGAGGAGCGGAAGAGCCAGGCGCTGCTCCTGGACGAGGCCGTGTACAAGAACATCACGGTGTCGTCCATGCAGCGGTTCGCCAGCGGGGGGTTCCTGTACGGCCGGGCCGAGCGGGAGGCGGCCGCCGAGTTGTCCAGGTCCCTGGACGTTCGCCCGGCCGGCGTCGACCATCCCGTGCGCAACCTGTCCGGCGGCAACCAGCAGAAGGTCGTGCTGGCCCGCTGGCTGCTGCGGGACTGCCGCGTGCTGCTGCTCGACGAACCGACGCGCGGAGTCGACGTCGGCGCACGGTCCGAGATCTACGCGCTGATCCACAAACTGGCCGCGAATGGGGTCGCGATCGTGCTGGTCTCCAGCGAGGTGGAGGAAGTCCTCGGTCTCGCCGACCGGGTCGTCGTACTGCGGGAGGGACGGGCCGTGTACAGCGGACCCGCGCAAGACATCGACGAGCACCAGGTGCTCGACCTGGTGATGGAAGGAAGTGCCTTGTGAGTGAAGACATCGCACGCCCGCCCGAACAAACCGCGTCGACCCAGGCGACGGTCACGCCGCCGGCGGCGCCGCGGTCCGGCAACCTGCTGAGGTCGGGGCTCGGACGCAACGTCGGCCTGGTGGTCGCGCTCGTCCTGCTCTGTCTGGTCGGCGTCGTCACCGCCGGGGACACGTTCGCCACCGGTGCGAACGTGCTCACCATCCTGCGCCTGGCCGCCGTCATCGGCGTGGTCAGCATCGGCATGACCTTCGTCATCACCAGCGGGGGGATCGACCTGTCCGTCGGTGCGATGGTCGCGCTCGCGTCGGTCTGGGCGACCACGCTGGCGACCCAGCAGTTGGCCGAGGACTACCACTGGATCCTGATGGTCACCACCGCGCTGCTGGTCGGCGCCGCGGCCGGCCTGGTCAACGGCCTGCTCGTTGCCTACGGCAAGATCGTGCCGTTCATCGCGACCCTGGCGATGCTCGCCGCCGCCCGCGGCCTGGCCGAGATCATCTCCGACCGGAAGACGCAGATCGTCTCGGTGAACGGTTTCGTCGACTTCTTCGGCGGCTCGCTGATCGGGCTGCCGGTGCTGGTGTGGATCTTCCTGCTGGTCGCCGCGGCCGGCTGGGTGGTGCTCAACCGGACCACGTTCGGCCGCCGGACCTTCGCCGTCGGCGGCAACGCCGAGGCCGCCCGGCTGGCCGGCATCAAGGTGCAGCGGCACACCGTCGCGCTGTACGTCCTGGCCGGGCTGTGCTGCGGCATCGCCGCGGTGATGCTGATGGCCCGGACGACGACCGGCAGCTCGACCCACGGTCAGTTGTACGAGCTGGACGCGATCGCGGCCGTGGTCATCGGCGGCACGCTGCTGTCCGGCGGTCGCGGGACGATCGGCGGCACCGTGTTCGGCGTGCTGATCTTCACCACCCTGAACAACGTCTTCACCCTCAACAACCTGAGTATCTCCGCCCAGTCGGTGGCGAAGGGCCTGATCATCGTGATCGCCGTCCTTCTCCAGCAGCGCCTCGCCGGAGGCGACCGCATCTTCGCGGCCCGCACGACCCGCCAATGAGAAGGAGGACAACGATGTCCACACGTTCCGCCCGCACGCTGATCATCGCCGGCCTGAGCGTGCTCGCGCTGGCCGCCTGCACAAGCAACACCCCGGAGGCCGAGGAGAACACCGGCGGCAACGCCGCACCGCAGGGCGCGGCGGCCGGCAAGAACGACGAGCCGGGCCAGAAGGTCCGGATCGGGTTCTCCGCGCCGGCCGCCGACCACGGCTGGATGGGCGCCATCACCAAGGCCACCCAGGCCGAGGCGAAGAAGTACCCCGACATCGAGCTGATCGTTGCCGAAGGCACCAACGACGTGAGCCTGCAGATCAGCCAGGTGGAGACGTTCATCAACCAGAAGGTGGACGCGATCGTGCTGCTGCCGTTCGACGGCGCGGCGCTCACCCCGGTGGCGGTCAAGGCGATGGAGGCCGGCATCACCGTGGTGAACGTCGACCGTGAGTTCGACAGCCCGTTCGCGGCCCGGACCACGATCCTCGGCGACAACTACGGCATGGGTCGCTCCGCCGGGACCTACGTCTGCCAGCAGTTGGAGGGCAAGGCGAACTCGGTGGTCGCGGAGATCGCCGGCATCGACTCGCTGCCGCTGACCCAGGACCGCAGCCGGGGCTTCAAGGAGGCGCTGGCCGACTGCGGGCTGAAGGTGAGCAACCGGGTCGCCGCCGAGTTCACCGTCGAGTCCGGTGAGCGGGCGGCCGCCAACCTGCTGCAGGCGGCGCCGAAGATCGACGCGATCTGGAACCACGACGACGACCAGGGGGTCGGCGTGATGGCGGCGATCAAGAACTCCGGCCGCAAGGAGTTCTTCGTGGTCGGCGGCGCCGGCTCGGCGAACGTGATGCGCGACATCAAGGCCGGCAACTCGTTGCTGAAGGCGACCGTCATCTACCCGTCCACGCAGGGCGCCGACGGTGTCCGGCTGGCCCGGCTGCTGGTGCAGAAGAAGGCCCTCGCCGACCTGGTGGAGGTCGAGGTGCCGCGGACCATCCAGCTGTACGCGCCGGTGGTGACCAAGGACAACGTCGACCAGTACCTGCCGACCGCATTCGAGAGCTAAGAGGAGAGCTATGACGAACCTGGGCATCGGCCTGATCGGCTACGCGTTCATGGGCGCGGCCCACTCGCAGGCCTGGCGGAGCGCGCCGCGCTTCTTCGACCTGCCGCTGAACCCCGAGATGACCGTGCTCTGCGGGCGCACCCCCGACGCGGTCGCGGCCGCGGCGGCGAAGCTCGGCTGGCAGGAGACCGAGACCGACTGGCGCAAGCTGCTCGGCCGCGACGACATCCAGCTGATCGACGTCTGCACGCCGGGGGACAGCCACGCCGAGATCGCGATCGCCGCCTTGGAAGCCGGCAAGCACGTGCTGTGCGAGAAGCCGCTGGCCAACACGGTCGAGGAGGCCGAGGCGATGACCGCCGCGGCCGAGGCGGCGGCGGCCAGGGGGATCAGGTCGATGGTCGGGTTCACCTACCGCCGGGTGCCGGCCATCGGGCTGGCGCGGCAGCTCGTCGCCGACGGCAGACTGGGCACGATCCGGCACGTCCGGGCGCAGTACCTGCAGGACTGGATCGCCGATCCGGAGGCGCCGCTGTCGTGGCGGCTGGACAAGGAGAAGGCCGGCTCCGGCGCGCTCGGTGACATCGGCGCGCACATCATCGACCTGACGCAGTACATCACCGGCGACCGGATCGCCGAGGTCAGCGGTCAGCTCGAGACGTTCGTCAAGGAGCGCCCGGTCGCGGCCGAGCATTCCGGCCTGGCCGGTACGGCGGGTGCCGAGCGCGGACCGGTGACGGTCGACGACGCGGCCGTCTTCCTGGCGAAGTTCGGCTCCGGGGCGCTCGGCGTGTTCGAGGCGACCCGGTTCGCGACCGGCCGGAAGAACGCTATCCGGATCGAGATCAACGGCAGCCTGGGGAGCCTCGCGTTCGACTTCGAGGACATGAACCTCCTGCACTTCTACGACGGAGGAGAGGACGCGGCCACCGCCGGATTCCGCCGCATCCTCGCCACCGAGTCCGCCCACCCGTACGTCGGAGCGTGGTGGCCGCCCGGCCACCTGCTCGGTTACGAGCACGGGTTCACCCATCAAGTCGTCGACCTGGTCACCGCGATCGCCGATGGAGCCGATCCGACACCGTCGTTCGCCGACGGGCTGCGGGTCCAGCGTGTGCTGGCCGCGGTCGAGGCCAGCTCGACCTCCCGACAATGGCAGGAGATTCCTCAATGAACAGCTACACCCCGACGAAGGACGACAAGTTCTCGTTCGGTCTCTGGACGATCGGCTGGCAGGGCGTCGACGTCTTCGGTACGGCGGTCCGGCCGGCGATGGACCCGGTGCACGCGGTCGAGAAGCTCGCGGAGCTGGGAGCCGCGGCGGTCACGTTCCACGACGACGACCTGGTCCCCGACGACCCGACCCGCGGGCAGGTGCTCGAACGGTTCACGAAGGCGCTGGCCGACACCGGGCTGGGTGTCGAGATGATGACCACCAACCTGTTCAGCCACCCGGTCTTCAAGGACGGCGGCCTGACCGCCAACGACCGTCAGGTTCGCCGGTACGCGCTGGCGAAGGTGCTGCGCAACGTCGACCTGGCGGCCGAGCTGGGTGCGACGACGTACGTGCTCTGGGGTGGTCGCGAAGGGGCCGAGTCCGGTGGTTCGAAGGACGTGAACGCGGCCCTGGACCGGTACAAGGAGTCGCTCGACATCCTGTGCGCGTACGTGCGGGAGCAGGGCTACGACATCCGGTTCGCGATCGAGCCGAAGCCGAACGAGCCGCGCGGTGACATCCTGCTGCCGTCGATCGGCCACGCGATCGCGTTCATCAACGACCTGGCTGACCCCGAGCTGGTCGGCATCAATCCCGAGGTCGGGCACGAGCAGATGGCCGGCCTGAACTACGCGCACGGGATCGCGCAGGCGCTGTGGCACGGGAAGCTGTACCACATCGACCTCAACGGCCAGCACGGTCCGCGGTTCGACCAGGACCTGCGCTTCGGCGCCGGCAACCTGCGCGAGGCGTTCTGGACGGTCGACGTGCTGCAGGGCACCGAGGGCCGCCCCGGGTACGACGGCTACGTGCACTTCGACTACAAGCCGCCGCGGACCGAGGACGAGGAAGGCGTCTGGGAGACCGCCCGCGGCTGCATGCGGAACTACCTGATCCTGCGCGAGAAGGTGAAGGCGTTCCGCGCCGACCCCGAGGTGGCCGAGGCACTCGCCGCGGCCAAGGTCGCGGAGTTGTCCGAGCCCACCCTGGCCGAGGGTGAGAGCCTGGCAGACCTCCGCAACGACAAGTACGACCCGGACGCGCTGGCCGAGCGCGGTCTCGGGTTCGAGAAGCTGGACCAGCTGGCCATGGAGCACCTGCTCGGCGTTCGCTGATCCGGTACCACCTCCCGCGCAGGGCAGAGCACGGGACTTGCGGTAGCAGCTGGGGCCCGAGGCCCCGGCTGGATGGAGCGCGCGCCTTGTCCGACCCATGAGGAGCTCCGCATGATCCAGCTACGCAGGCACGGCACGACGATTCGTGCGCTCGTGCTCGCCCTGATCGCGGCGGTCTCGATCCCGCTGCCGGGTACGGCTCATCCCGGCCACGGTGACGAGACCTTCAACGCAGCAGGCCGCCTTCGAGCGCTACATCCGCGCTGGCGGCGGCTACGCCGGGGTGCACGCGGCCTCGGACGCCGAGTACGACTGGCCCTGGCACGGCGAGCTCGTCGGCAGCAGGCCGGGCTGATGGTGTACGCCGACGACGCCAACTACGTGAAAGCTCGACTACCTGACCACCAAGGCACCCGGGCCGACGGTGACCCGTGGACTGGAGTTGCGCAGGGAGGTCGCCGACGCGGTCACCGAACCGGCGCCGAACGCGGCGCTGGAGTCGGCGTCGTTCGGGGTCTATGCGTTCGGGACCGACCAGGTGGCGTCGAAGACCGCACGGTTCGACTACTTCAAGCTGGTCCGGGACACGGTCGCGCCGTCGGTCAACCTGTCGCTGGACCCGTCGACGCCGTCCGGTCTCGCCGGCTGGTGGACCGATCCGGTGGTCGCCACCGCGATGGCGACCGACGACCAGGCCGGGCAGGTGTACGTGGAGCAGAAGGTCGGAACCGGCGACTGGTCCAAGTACACGGCGACGGTGCCGTTCACCGTGGTCGCGTCGTACCCGGAGACGGTGAAGCTGGTGGAGCGCTACCGGATCGCCGGAACGGTGCCGTTGGCAACTGCCAAGGTGATGAAGATCCAGCTGGGACTGGCGGAACGAGCGGCCCGCCGGAACCAGCAGGTCGTCGCGACAGTCGCCCTCGACCTGTTCCTGGCCAAGGCGCGGACGGTCCGCGACGTACCGGCCCGCACCTTGCTCACCGCCGTCGGTCAGGACCTGAAGAGCAGGCTGGACTGATGACGTCGCCGTGGGAGATCGCCTTTCGTCACCTGCCGCCTCCCCGGCTGGTTCGACCCCACCCGGCGCAGCCGGCAGCGAGCGGTCTCCCGCGGCCGGCGGGGACCCCCGGCGCCGCCCCGCGCCCCAGGCGCCGCCGGGGGACACCCCGCACCCCGATCCACAGCTCGCCCCGGCTGTCCGCAGTACCGAGAACCGGTTCGACGAAGGAGTAATGCACATGGCCCGACCGATCACCCTGTTCACCGGCCAGTGGGCTGACCTGCCGTTCGAGGAGGTGGCGCGGCTGGCGTCGTCCTGGGGCTACGAGGGACTGGAGATCGCCTGCTGGGGTGACCACCTCGACGTCCGGCGCGCGGCCGAGGACCACGCGTACGTGCGGGACCGGCTGGACATCCTGGAGAAGTACAACCTGAAGGTCTGGACGATCTCCAACCACCTGCTCGGCCAGGCCGTCTGCGACGACCCGATCGACCAGCGCCACCAGGCGATCCTGCCCGCCCACATCTGGGGCGAGGGCGACCCCGAGGGCGTCCGGCAGCGGGCCGCGGAGGACATGAAGTCGACGGCCCGCGCGGCCCGGGCGCTCGGCGTGGACGTGGTCGTCGGGTTCACCGGCTCGTCGATCTGGAAGACGGTGGCGATGTTCCCGCCGGTGCCGCCGGCCATGATCGAGGCGGGTTACCGGGACTTCGCCGACCGGTGGAACCCGATCCTGGACGTGTTCGACGAGGTCGGCGTGCGGTTCGCGCACGAGGTGCACCCGTCCGAGATCGCCTACGACTACTGGTCGACCACGGCGACCCTGGAGGCGATCGGGCACCGGCCGGCGTTCGGGCTCAACTGGGACCCGTCGCACTTCGTCTGGCAGGACCTCGACCCGGTCGGCTTCCTCTGGGACTTCAAGGACCGGATCTACCACGTCGACTGCAAGGACGCGAAGCGCCAGGTCGGCAACGGCCGCAACGGCCGGATGGGGTCGCACCTGGCCTGGGGCGACCCGCGGCGCGGCTGGGACTTCGTGTCCACCGGCCACGGCGACGTCCCGTGGGAGGCGTGCTTCCGGATGCTGAACACGATCGGCTACACCGGGCCGATCTCAATCGAGTGGGAGGACGCCGGTATGGACCGCCTGGCCGGTGCCGCCGAAGCCCTCCAGTTCGTCCGCTCGTTGGCCTTCGACCCGCCGGCCGCGTCCTTCGACGCCGCCTTCTCCTCCTGAACCCCGCGCACGTCCCCGGCCGCCGGCCGGGGACGTGCGGGACAGGCGCCCAGCCCGGGGTTTACGCTCGTTGGCATGACAGCAGGCACGTACGTCGCCAGGATCGTCGAGGAGCCGGAGCACGGCATCAGGCTCGAGCCGGCGGACGGCTCGGTGGCGCCGGACCAGCCGACCGAGGTGAACCTGCTCGTCATGGCGATCGCGCTCGCCCTCGGCGCCGCCGGCTACCGGCACCACGCCGAGATGCGTGATCCCGAGCTGCAGACCCTGGACGCGCTGCTGAGCGGCGACACCGCGATGCCGTGGCGGGCGAGCGCCGAGCCGGCCGGTACGCCGTACATCGTCTGCGAGCTGAACGACGGCCGCCCCACCTGCGAGGTCCGGCCCGGCGCCGACTGATCGGGTGGACGCGAGCTGGCCCGAGGCACCGGCCCTGCGGCGGCCGCGGATCCTGCGGCAGGGCTGGCGTGAGCTGACCTTCCTACACTGGGCCGTGAGCCCGTCGACGGTCGCGCACTTCTTTCCGCCCGGAGCACGCCCGGACACCTTCGAGGGACGGACGTACGTCGGCCTCGTGCCCTTCCGCATGGTCGGCAGCGGGTTCCCCCGCGGCCCGGCGGTCCCGTACTTCGGCACGTTCCTGGAGACCAACGTCCGGCTGTACTCCGTCGACACGTCCGGCCGCCGGGGTGTCGTCTTCCTGAGCCTGGACGCCGACCGGCTGGCGGTGGTCGCGGCGGCCCGGACGGTCTTCGGCCTGCCGTACCGCTGGGCCGCGATGTCGCATGGCGCCGACGGCAACGATCACGTCTACACCTCGACCGTGCGTCATCCGGGCGTCCGGGCGTCGAGCAGGGTGGCCGTACGCACCGGTGAGCCGTTGGCAGCAGGGCCGCTCGAGGACTTCCTCACCGCTCGGTGGGGGCTGCACGTCGCGCGAGCCGGACGGACCTGGTACCTGCCCAATCAGCACCCGCCGTGGGTCCTTCACGCCGCCGAGCTGGTCGGCTTCGACGACCGCGGGCTGCTGGCGTCCGTCGGCCTCACCGGCCTGAGCAGGCCGCCGGACCACGTCGCCTACAGTCCGGGTGTCCCCGCGGAGTTCGGGCTCCCGTCGCGTCTGTGAACCTCGCGATGTCAAGATTGCCGATCCTGTTCCGACGTCCGGGTGTAGGCACCGCGAAGGCGATGCCCTGACGCGGAGGACGGACAGATGGAACCGCTGAACCTGATGGTGTCGCTGAGCCAGTTCGGCAGCAGCAAGTCGACGCTCCCGCCCAAGGAGCCCCGCCGCGGACGGAGGTCACGCAGGGCGGCTGACCGGACGCAGCCCGCATCCGTCGCCCGCCGCTGGCTACGGGCCGTCACGGCGCGTTAGTGCGCCGGGCGGTACATCGCGTAGTGGATGGGACCGCGGTGGGGAAGTTCGAGCTCGGCGACGACGGTGAAGCCGAGGGACTCGTAGAAGGTGAGGTTCGCGGGTTCCTGGGTCTCCACGAACGCCGGGGAGTGTTCGGCGTCCGCGGCCGCCAGCCCCGGGTTGATGACGGCCCGGCCGAGGCCCTGTTGCTGACGGCTGGGGTCGACGCCGACGAGGGCCAGGAACCACACCGGTGACTGCGGGCGGAAGATCCCCATCGCCTGCTCGTACTCGGCGGCCAGCGCGGCCCGCGACCCGGCCAGGTCCTTGAACGCCTCGGCGTGCGGCGCGAAGGCGTTCGGGGGAGTGGCCGGCGTCGTCCAGACGGCGACGGCACTCACGTCCGACGTGACCCAGACGCGGCCGTGGGGCATGCCGATACGGGTGAGGAAGAGCCGTTGGTACCGCGCCAGCCGGTCGAGGTACTGGTCCGGGTCGAGGCTTGTCCGGGTCATCGGGTAGTCCTCGAACGCGCGGGTCAGGGTGCGGACCGCCGCGTCGACGTCGGTCTCGGTCGCGCTCCGCACCTCCATGGTCCGAGCCTACGTCCGGACTACGTCCTCAAGGCCCGCACGACCAGGTCGGCGACGGCTCGCATGCCGGCCGCGTTCGGGTGATACGGGACGACGCCGCCCAGCGCGGGCGGCCGGAGGGTGAAACCGGTCGTCCACGGCTCGGCGGAGCCGATCGCGTGGTCCTGGCTCACGGCCGAGGCGGCGACCAGGCCGGCGCCCGTGCCGGCGGCCGCCTTCGCGAACGCGGCGGCGAGGCTGTCGGCCATCATCGCGACGCTCGGCAACTGTTCCTCGTTGAGCGGTACGTCGAGCCGCGGCCGGGTCGCCGGTCCGACGAGGGTCAGGTAGTCGACGAGGACGACGCGGGCCGCCGGTGCCTGCTCGCGGACCCGTTCGACGACGGTGACCAGGGAGTCGGTCACGGCTTGGTAGGCGGCATCGTCCTTGAGGTAGCTCACCCGGGCACGGATGCGGTTCGCGACCCGGCGACCGAGCAGGTTCGCGGGTTTCGCGAACGTGTTCAGCCTGCTGCCCCGGGTGAAGGTCCCGACGTACTCGAGATCGTTGCCGCCGACAGTGATCGTCACCACAGCGGTGGCCGGGGTGACGGCGTCGAGTTGCGGAGGTGCCTCGTCCTGCGGGGTGTCCAGCAGGTTCGCGGTGGTCGCGCCGGAGTAGGTGACGTCAGTGAGGTCGAGGCCGAGCTCGGCGGCGACCAGGTGCGGGTAGTTGCGCCCGGACCGTCCGGCCGGCCTGTGCACGATCGGGTCGATTCCTGGGCCCGCGGCGAACGAACTGCCGAGGGCGACGTACCGGCTGCCGGGTGCGATCACCGGACCACGATAGCCGCGGGGCAGTTGGCATACTGCACGGCGTGAGCGAGGACAGGTTCGGGACGGCGGCGATTCGGGAGCGGGTGCTGGCCGGCTGGGCGGCGGCGCCCGTGCGGTTCCGGGAGGACGCGAACGCCGAGGAGGACCTGGCGCTCGGCGGGTACGTCGACCGGGTGGTCGTCGAGCTGGCGCAGAACGCGGCGGACGCGGCCGCGCGGGCGGGTGTGCCCGGGCGGGTGCTGTTCTCGTTCCGCGGGAGCACCCTGGTGGTGGCGAACACCGGTACGCCGTTGTCCGCCGAGGGCGTCGAGTCGCTGGCCACGCTGCGGGCGTCGGCCAAGCGGGACGAGCCGACGGTCGGACGCTTCGGGGTCGGGTTCTCCGCTGTTCTCGCGGTGACCGACGAGCCGGTGATCCTGTCCCGGACCGGAGGGGTCCGGTTCTCGAAGGCGGACACCGCGGCCGCGATCGCCGGGGTGGGGTCGGCCCGCCTCGCCACCGAGGTACGGCGCCGCGACGGGCAGGTGCCGGCGTTGCGGCTGCCGTTCGAGGCCCAGGGCGAGCCGCCGGAGGGATACGACACCGCGGTCGTCCTGCCGCTGCGCGACGAGGCCGCAATCGCTTTGGTACGGCGCCTGCTCACCGAGGCCGGGGACGCGCTGCTCCTCGCCCTGCCGGGACTCGTACGGATCGAGATCGAGACGCCCGACGGACACCGCGTCCTCGCAGACGCCGAGTCCCGCTGGCACGTCCACCGCGCCGGCGGCACCTTCGACGACCACGAACGCGATGCACTGCTGTCCGACCGTCCCGTCGAGGAACGCTCCCGCCCACAGTGGTCGGTCCTCTGGGCACTTCCTCGGGACCCGGCGGCCGGGCTCCCGGGTGTGGTCCAGGCGCCTACTCCGACGGAGGAGCCGCTGAGTCTGCCGGCGTTGCTGCTGGCGTCGTTCCCGCTGGATCCGACCCGGCGGCATGTCGCGCAGGGGGCGCTGACCGACCGGCTGACCCGGGAAGCGGCGGTCGCGTACGCCGAGCTGCTCCGGCGGCGGGTCGCCGACGGCGACGACGTGCTCGCTCTCGTGCCGACCTGGCTGGCCGCGGGAGCGCTGGATCGGGCGATCCGGGACGAGATCATCACGGTGCTGCCGAGTACGCCGATCCTCCGGGCAGTGGCGGACGACAAGGTCGTCAGACCGCGGGACGCCGTCGTGGTCGACGGAGCGGACGAAGCATTCACCGCCGTTCTCGCGCCGATCGTCCCCGGACTGATCCGGTCAAGCCTGCAGTTCCGCACCGCCCTCGACACCCTCCGAGTGCGCAGGCTCGAACTGGCCGAGGTGATCGACCAGCTCGGCGCCGGCGATTCCCCCGAATGGTGGCGCACTCTCTACTCCTCGCTCGCCGGCATGGTCACGGACGCCCTGCTGCGTGAATCGCTCGGCACCCTGCCCGTCCCGCTCGCCGACGGCCGCCTCGTCCGCGGCGTACGCGGCCTGCTCCTGCCAGGCCCCGAGCTCCCCGTCGACGTCCTCAGGGAGTTCGGCGAGTACGGCGTCCGCGTAGTCCACCCGGGTGCCGTCGACCCCGCGCTGGAGCGTCTCGGCGCACTCCCCGCGACCCCGCGGACATTGCTGGAGGACAGCGCCGTACGCGCGGCGGTCGAGCACTCGCTCGAGGCCGACGACCCGGACGCGATCGCACACGCGGTCCTGAGCCTGGTCGCCGCCGACCCGTCACAGGCGGACGGCTTGTGGTGGCTCGCAGACCTCGCACTGCGCGACGGCGACGGCGAACTGGTCCCCGCGAACGCCCTCGTCGTTCCCGGCTCCGTGGCCGAGGAGATCCTGGACGACGACGAGGTCGCACCGGTCGACCGGTCCCTGCTCGACCGCTACGGACTGCCCGCGCTGGAGGCGGTCGGCGTCCTCACGACCCTCGGCGTGGTGACCGCCGCCGACGTCGCGCTGGACGAGCTGCCCGAGCCTCTCGGCGACCTCGACGGCATCGAGGACTGGGCGGACGACGTGGCACCGGACGGATCCCGGTACGGCGCCACGGTCGGTGAGCTGGCCGCGATCCGCGACCTCGACTGGATCACCGACGACGCCTGGCCCCGGGTTCTCGAACTGTTCGGGTCGTCGCCCGCGCTGCGGCGCGCGCTGGTCACCCAGGTGCGCGTGGTCGGTCCCGACGACCGTCCGCTCGGCGTCCCGTCGTACTCGGCCTGGTGGATCCGCGAACGGGTCCTGCTGGCGGACGGCGAACCGCTGGCCGGCCGGGCCGATCCGGCCGCCGACCCGGTGCTCGCGAGCTTCCTCGACGAGGCGCCGGCGTGGACGGCCGGTCTCGACCCCGAGGTACGGACGGCGGTCGGCCTGGTCCGCGAGGCCGGCGATCTCGATGCCGACGGCATCGGCCTGCTGCTGGAGCGGCTCGCCGACCCCGACCGCGAGGTCGACCAGAGCGCGATCCTGCGGTTGTGGAACCGGCTCGGGATGCTGGCGGTGTTCCCGGGAGACGCGCCGGAGCAGGTCCGCGTCCTCACGGACGACGGCCTGACCCGTGTCGTCGACGCCGGCCGCGCCGTGGTCGTGGACGGCCCGATGTGGTTGCAGCGCACGGATCTGGGCGGTTTCGTCGTCGCGTCCGGCGCGGCGGCGGACGGGCTGAGCGACCTGTTCGAGGTGCCGATGGCGCAGGAAGTTGCCGAGGGCAAGGTCGACGGCGAGGGGACGGCGGCGGACGTGCCGGCGATCGTACTCGAGCTGGTTCCCGAGGTGCCGCCGGTGTGGTGGGAGCACGAGGAGCTCACGGTCGACGGCGTCGAGGTGTCGTGGTGGGTGGACGACGAGGGCGCTCCGCACGCGGCGACGTTCGACGGTCTGGCCAAGGCGCTGGCCTGGGCGAGTGGCCGGTGGGACCAGCGGCACGTGGTTCGTGCCGTCCTGAACGAGCCCGACCGCAGTTCCGAGCTGCTGATCGATGCCGTCTACGACTGAGCCAACGCGTGCAGCGCAGGGTTGTCGATGTCCGCACTGAGTGAGCGTGCGGCCGCGGTGGCGCGGCGATCGCCGAGCCGTCCGAGGTGGAGCTGCGCGTGCACCTGCATCTCCCGCAGGTCGCAGTGGGCCGCGAGCGCGGAGAGACGGCTCGCGAGGTGACGGGCACGCTCGCCGTCGGACCGGTCGAGCGCCGTACCGGCAGCGGTGTCGAGCACGTGCGCGTGCACCCACTGATAGCGGTCCGGCTCACGGCTCGCGCGGGTCAGGGCGAGATCGAGCCACTCGGTGGCACCCGGGTAGTCGCCCCGGCCGGCGTGCAGCAGCGCGAGTCCGCGCCCCGCCATCCCCTCCCAGCAAGGGTCGTTCAGCTGACAGCCGAGGGCCCAGGCCTGCTCGAACCCTTCCGCCGACGTGTCCAGCTTCCCGGCGTAGAGGTCGAGCTCCGCGGCGAGCGCCTGCGGCCACGGCAGGAAGGCGATCCAGCGTTCCCGCCGCACCAGGTCGAGGGTCTCGGCCAGCACCGCCGCGGCCTGGCTGTACTCCGATCGCAACAAGTGTGCCCGTCCCACCAACGACAGCGACCACGCCTGCTGCCGGTGATCGCCACAGCGGGCAGCAAGCTCGGCCGACTCGCCCAGTTGCTCGAACGCGGCCGGGTAGTCGGCCCGGTCGGAGGAGTTCATCCCGCGGACGCCGAGAATCGCGGCGTACTCCGCGTCCGTCTCGGCCAGTGTCTGGGCCCTGGCCAGCCACTCGTCTCCCGTCGTGCGCCGGCCGGCCTGGATCTCGATGAAGCCCAGTTCGCGCATCGCCAGCACCGAGCTCGCCCGCTCACCGGCCTCATCGGCGACCGCCAACGCCTCGTGCAGGACGATCGCGCCTTCCTCGTCATGGCCGCGGATCGCGTGCACGAGAGCGCCGCCGAGCGCGGCGAGCGCTTGGGCTTCCAACGTCTTGTCGTGACACTGGACCGCCAGTGCCGCGGCCTGGCGCAGACACTGCAGACCCGCGTCGACCGCACCGGCCACGATCGCCGCCCGGCCGGCCTTGAGCTGACTGACGGCGGCGGCCCGGCCACTGAGCGGGGGACCGGACTTCGGCGCGACCTCGGCCGCCTCCCGGAGCGTCCCGGACACGCCGATGCCGAGCTCGCGCCGGAACAGGTCCTCACAGATCGAGATCTGCCGCAGAGCACTCACCCGGTCACCCGAGCTGGCCATGCTCCGGATGAGCAGCTCGTGGTTGCCCTGCTCGTGCCGATTGATCGCGACCGCCTTGGCCGCGAAGGGAATCGCCGCACCCGGCTGCCCGGCGGCCAGCAGGGCGATCGCGTTCTGCCGGAGTCGCGCCTCGATCGCACCGGCCACCCGGCGGCGCTCGACCAGCAGCCACGACTCGAACTCCGGGCACGACTCCAGGTCCACTCCCTCGAGCAGCTCGCCGCCGTGCGCGAGCAGCAACTCGGGCTCGGCCGGCTCGGTCAGCGCCAGCACGTCGACGGTCGTCGTACTGTCGAGGGCCGCCACGACCGGATCGCCGGTCAGCAGGTCCGGTACGCCGATCGCGCGCCGGAGCTCGGCCAGCGTCCAGCGCAGCGCACCGAGCGGATCTTCGGCATCGGCGAAGAACAGCTCAGCGAGGCGGCGTCGGCTGGGCGGCCGCTCGGCCAGCAACAGGTAGCCGAGCAGCGCCCAGGCCTTCCGCCCACGGGGCTGACGACCCGGCTCCACACCGTGCTCGATCACCGGCGGACCGAGCAGCCGGATCGTCACCATCACCATCACCCGTTCCCCTCCCAGGCTGGTCGGCTGACCCACCAGCCTGTGGGTTCGCCAGCCGGAATCCGATCAGCTAACCCCGCATCTGGTGGGTCAACCAGCCAGAGGCCCCAGGGACAGTGTGGACCTTCAGCGGCGGATTCCCACGGCCTCGAGGTATTCGGCGCGGGCGGCGACCGTGCCGTCGTCGGCGTGGTCGAAGGGGCGCGGTACGTCGGCCAGCTCGCGGGCGAACTGCTTCAGGTCCTCGCCGTCGAGGGTCCCGGCGAGCCGGGTGATCGGTCCGTAGAAGTCGCGGAACCACTCGGAGAAGTGCTCCGGCGAGTGGTAGCGGAACACGTACTCGCGCCGGTTCAGCGCGACCCACTCGACCCGGTCGCCGAACAGCTCGAACAGGTGGTCCTCGGTACCCCACAGCGTCGGCGACCGCACGCCGGCCGGCGGCGGGGCCCACTTCGAGACCGTCTTGAACAGCTGGCCGATCATCCCGGCCGGCGTCCAGCTCGCCAGCGCGATCTTGCCGCCCGGCGCCGTCGCCCGGACGAGCTCGTCGGCCGCCTTCTGGTGGTTCGGCGCGAACATCACGCCGACCGTGCTGCAGACGAGGTCGAACGCGCTGTCCGAAACCGGCAGGTTCTCTGCGTCGCCCTCGGTGAACGTCACCGGCAGGTGTTCCGCAGCGGCCCGCTCCCGGCCCTGCTCCAGCAGGTTCGGCGCGTAGTCCACCCCGGTCGCCTCGGCGAACCGGCGGGCGGCCGCCATCGCGGCGTTGCCCTGGCCGCAGGCGACGTCGAGCACTCGGTGCCCGGCGCGCACGTCGGCGGCCTCGACCAGGAGCTCGGCGATGATCTGCAGAGTGTTGCCCACCCGCGGGTAGTCGCCGGTCTGCCAGCCGGCCCGCTGCTTGTCCTTGATCGCCTCGAAGTCCACGGTCGTGTTCGTCATGTCTCCCCCTGGGAATCACTGATTTCGCGGCCGCCCGGTGCAGCCGTCGTACTCGATGGAAGACGGTCGCCGTGTGACGCGGCGTGTGACGAACTCCGGATCGTCGCGCCTGAGACTTGTTACGCAGAGCAAGCCAACGTTGTCAGAGGTTGGTATATCGACTGATCAGCGCATTCGCCGCAGATGTTCCAACGTGGCAATGAACTCTTGCCAACGTTGTCATCCCTACTTATAGTCCGTGGCACCTCTCGGTCGGTGATCGCCCTGTCCGCGCAACGGAAACGGAGGTGACTTTCGTCATGAACGAAGCGCCGCGCCCCCAGTACGAAGATGTCGAGGATGTCGTCCGGTACCAGCTGAGCCGGCGGAGCCTGGTCGGAGGAGGAGCCGCGGCCGCGATGGCCGCCTTCCTCACGGCCTGCTCCGGCAGCGGCTCGTACTCGGACAAGCCCACGAACGACAACAAACCCGCCGCCACCAAGTCGATCCAGATCGGCAAGGCCAACATCCCGGTCCCACGGGACCAGACGGTGATCGTCGGCCAGGTCGAGTACACGGTCTTCGACAGCTTCAACGGGATGATCCCGAACGGGGCCCCGAACGGCGCCGGTGTGGAGCTGGCCACCGAGCCGCTGTTCTTCCTCAGCTTCGCCACCGGCAAGCTGACGCCGTGGCTGGCCACCGAGTACAAGTACAACGACGACCACACCGAGCTGACCCTGAAGTTCGACCCGAAGGCGCACTGGAACGACGGCAAGCCGCTGGGTGCGAACGACTTCAGGTTCACCGTGATGGCGCTCAAGGACCGGCCCGACCTGTTCGGCGGCGGCGGCGAGCTGAAGGAATTCGTCGAGACGGTCGAGGTTCCGGACCCGCAGACCGCAGTGGTCAAGTTCCTCAAGCCGACGCCGCGGTTCCACTACAACTTCATCGCGGCGATCGCGGGCGCGCCGAACAACATCATGCCCGAGCACATCTGGAAGTCACAGGACCTGACGAAGTACAAGGACAATCCCCCGGTCCGCTCGGGTCCGTACAAGCTGAAGCAGGCGATCCGGAACCAGAAGATGTTCGTCTGGGAGAAGGACCCGAACTACTGGAACAAGGACAAGCTGGACGTCAAGCCCCAGTACGTCGTGTTCCAGAGCACCTCGAAGCAGCTCGACCAGGCGTCGCTGGCGTTCGAGCGCGCGGAGTTCGACGTCGGCTCGATCGACACGCAGCACGCCACGCAGCTGAGCAACACCGGCTACCCGAACCTGGTCACGACGCAGTTCCACGACCCGAACCCACGGGTGCTGTGGCTGAACTGCGACCCGGCCCGGGGCGTGATCGCGGAGCCGAAGATGCACTGGGCGATCAACTACTGCCTCGACCGGGAGAAGATCGGGACGTCGGTCTGGGACGTCAAGGTACCGCCCGCGATCTATCCCTGGGCGGACTACCCGACCAACGACAAGTGGAAGAACGACGAACTCGCCGACAAGTACAAGTTCGAGTACAACCTGGACAAGGCGGCCCAGCTGCTCGACGAGATCGCGCCGAAGAACGCGGCCGGAAGGCGCGCGTACAAGGGCAAGGAGATCAACCTCGAGATCATCACGCCCGCGCAGGTCGACAAGGCCGAGTACGCGATCGCGAACGTGCTGAAGACCGATCTCGCCAAGGTCGGGGTGCCGTGTACGCTGCGCAGCCTGTCCGGCAGCGTGCATGACGAGAAGTTCCAGCGCGGCGAGTACGACATCGACTCCCAATGGGCCGGCTTCGCCATCGACCCCGCTCAGCTCTACACCGACTGGGACAGCAGCAAGGCACAACCGATCGGCAAGAACGCCGCCAACAAGAACAAGATGCGGTTCCGCGATCCGGCGTTCGACGAGATCGTCCGGAAGCTGACCGGTATGGACCCGAACAGCGAGGAGGCGAAGCCGCTGCTCGACCAGGCGCTGGAGATCTACTTCCAGAAGTTGCCGCTGCTGCCGGTCATCCAGACGGGGTACCCGCAGTACTTCAACACCGCGTTCTGGAAGGGCTGGCCGACCGACGACGACCTGTACGAGGTGCCGCTGAACTGGTGGCCGCACTTCACCTTCATTCTCGGCAAGATCGAGGCCACCGGGCAGAAGGGACCGGCGTGACGGCGGAAGCCCCGCCGGTGGTCACTGTCGACAAGAGCCAGGACTCCGCACCGCCGTCCGGGGTGCGGGCCTGGCTGTCGCGGCACCCGCTGGCGGCGTACGCGATCCGGAGGTTCGGGCTCTACCTGGTGGAGCTGTGGGGAGCGCTCACCATCGCGTTCTTCTTCTTCCGGCTGATGCCGGGTGACCCGGTCCGGACGCTGATCCAGACCTTGCAGCAGAACTACATTTACAACGCCCAGGCCAGTGCGGAGCTGATCGCCCGCTACCGGACCGAGTTCGGCCTCGACGGCAACCTGTTCGTCCAGTACGTGAAGTACATGGAAAAGCTGGTCCTGCACGGCGACATGGGACCGTCGCTGATCAACTATCCGACGCCGGCGCAGACCGTCATCCTCAGGTCGTTGCCCTGGACAATCGGCCTGCTGGGCATCTCCGCCGTGCTGGCGTGGATCTTCGGCGTCGTCATCGGCGCGATCGCCGGCTGGCGGCGTGGCAAGCTCGGCTCGACGATCACGACCAACCTGGCGATCGCGCTGGCGCACGTGCCGTTCTTCTTCGTCGCGCTGATCCTGGTGTATGTCTTCGCCTACACCCTCGGGATGCTGCCGGCCAGATCGGCGTACGACTCCAGCATCGCTCCGGGAATCACACCGGAGTTCATCGGCAGTGTGCTCAAGTACGGCCTACTGCCGGCGTTGTCGATCGTGGTGATCGGGACGTTCGGCTGGATCCTGTCCACCCGGATGCTGATGGTGCCGATCCTCGGCGAGGACTACCTGGTGTACGCCGAGGCGAAGGGCCTGAAGGGTTCGCGGATCCTGACCCGGTACGCGCTGCGGAACTGTTACCTGCCGCAGATCACCGCGTTCGGGATCTCGCTGGGCTTCATCTTCAACGGCAACGTGCTGGTCGAGCAGTTGTTCAACTACCCGGGTCTGGGGACCACGCTGGTCACCGCGATCCAGCAGCTCGACTTCAACACGATCCTCGGAGTGACGAACATAGCGATCTTCTCGGTGCTGACCGCCGTCCTCCTGCTCGATCTCCTCCTGCCTCTGCTTGACCCCCGGGTCAAGTACTGGAAGTGATGCCGATGAGACTCCTCCATGCTGTGGTGCGGACGATCCGCAACAGCCGCCGGCTGGCGACCGGACTGGTGATCCTGGCCGCGATGATCCTGGTGGCGTTGTTCAGCCCGCTGATCATCAAGCTCATCGGCGGGGGCACCAACCCGATCGAGGTGGCGGCGTACGAGAAGTGGCTGGTGCCGTCGGCCGACCACCTGCTCGGGACCGACCAGTTCGGCCGCGACGTGTTCGCGATGGTGATCAAGGCGCTCTCGGTCTCGCTGCAGATCGGCGCGATCGCCGGGCTGATCTCGACCGTGGTCGGGGTGATCGTGGCGTTCGTGGCCGGGTACAAGGGCGGCTGGATCGACGGGATCCTGTCCACGTTCACCGGAATCCTGCTGGTCATCCCGACGTTCCCGCTGCTGATCGCGTTGTCGGCGTACGCGAAGAACGTGACCTTGTTCCAGGTCGGGGTGATGATCTCGATCTTCGCCTGGCCGTTCGCGGCCAAGACGATCCGCTCCCAGGTGCTCAGCCTGCGGACCCGGCCGTACGTCGACCTCGCCCGGGTGACCAAGGCTCGGGACATGGAGATCATCGTCACCGAGCTGCTGCCGAACCTGCTGCCGTTCATCGGGGTCGGCTTCGCGTCCTCGGCGCTCGGTGCGATCTTCGGGCTGGTCGGCCTGGAGGTGATCGGGCTCGGGCCGGGTGGCGTGATCGACCTCGGCCAGATCATCTACAACGCGATCACCACCGGCGCGCTGACCCTGGGCGCGTGGCCGATGTTCGTGGTCCCGATCGCGCTGCTGACATTGCTGTTCGCGGCGCTGAACATGGTCAACATCGGGTTGGAAGAGGTCTACAACCCGCGGCTGAGGGGAGTGGCCGGTGAGTGAGATCGTCCTGGACATCAAGGGACTGGAGGTCACCTACCGGTCGACCCACGGCGACGTGCAGGCGGTCCGCGGTGTCGACCTCGCAGTCCGCCGCGGGGAGATCCTCGGCATCGCCGGCGAGTCGGGCAGCGGGAAGAGTACGCTCGCGGTCGCCTTGCTCCGGTTGCTGAAGCCGCCGGGGCATGTGACCGGTGGCTCGGCGATGTTCCACCCGGCCGGGCGCTCGCCGGTCGACCTGCTGACAGTGAACGGCGAGGAGCTTCGGGTGCTGCGGTGGTCGGCGCTGTCGTATCTGCCGCAGGGGTCGATGAGCTCGCTCAACCCGGTGATGCGGGTGCAGGATCAGTTCAAGGACGTGATCCTGGAGCACGCGCCGGCCCGGAAGGACTCGCTGGGGGAGTTGATCCCCAGGCTGCTCGGTCAGGTCGGGCTCGAACCGCGGGTGGCGCGGATGTACCCGCACGAGCTGTCCGGCGGGATGAAGCAGCGGGTACTGATGGCGATCGCGGTCGCCCTCGAACCCGACCTGGTGATCGCGGACGAGCCGACCACCGCGCTGGATGTGACGATCCAGCGGGTGATCCTGCAGTCGCTGGCCGACCTACGCACCGACTTCGGCGTGACGCTGATGGTGATCTCGCACGACATGGGTGTGCACGCGCAGCTGGCCGACCGGGTCGCGGTGATGTACGAGGGCCGGCTGGTCGAGGTCGGCGACGTACGCCAGGTGTTCAAGGACCCGCGCGATCCCTACACGCGACAGCTGATCGAGTCGATCCCGCGGATGGGAAGGAGGGCATCATGAAGTCCGAGCTCGAACTTCGTGGCGTGCAGCAACGGTTCCACGCTCGGGGCGTGGCCGGCGGCTACATCACGGCCGTGGACGACGTGAGCTTCACGCTCGCGGCCGAGCCGCCGCAGGTGGTCAGCCTGGTCGGCCAGAGCGGCAGCGGGAAAAGCACGATCGCCCGCAACGTTCTCGGCCTGCAGAAACCCACCCAGGGATCCGTGCTGTACGGCGGCAAGGACATCTTCAAGCTGAGCAGGGCTGAGTACGACGCGTACCGGCGCGACGTCCAGCCGGTGTTCCAGGACCCGTACGCGATCTTCAACCCGTTCTACCGAGTCGATCGCGCGCTCTGGAAGGCGGTGAAGAAGTTCGGGCTGACGACCAGCCGGTCCAAGGGCCTGGAGCTGATCGAGGAGTCGCTGCGGGCGGTCCGGCTGGAGCCGGAGAACGTGCTCGGCCGCTACCCGCACCAGCTGTCCGGCGGCCAGCGGCAACGCATCATGCTGGCCCGGGTGCACATGCTGCGGCCGTCGTTCATCATCGCCGACGAGCCGGTGTCGATGCTGGACGCCCAGGTGCGCAAGCACTTCCTGGACATCCTGCTCGACTTCCAGCGCGAGCACGGGATGACCACGCTGTTCATCACCCACGACCTGTCCACCGTGTACTACCTGGGCGGCGAGGTCATGGTGATCACCAAGGGCTCGATCGTCGAGCGCGGCCCGGTGTCCACGGTCATGCACGACCCGTCGCACCCCTACACCCGGCTTCTGCTGGACTCCATCCCCCAACCCGACCCCGACGACCGCTGGACCACCCGCATCCGGGTCGACGAACTCGACGAGGAAGAGGAGGCCGAGAAGGCGCCCGCCACCACCAGTGGCCCGGAGACTCCGATCATCTAGAGTCGCCGGGCCGGCGGTGGTGCCGCCCGTCAGACCGTGCGGATGGCGGGGTCGCTGAGGCCGGGAGTGCCGGTTTCGACGTGGCCGGCGAGGCGGCGCAGGTACGCCGGGTCGGAGTCGGTGAGGACCTGGACGTCGTACCAGCGGTTGGTGGTGGTGACGGTGTGGGTGGTCAGGCCCGGGCGCAGGTGGAGGCGTTTCGGCTTGCCGCCGTACGCGGTGGTGAGGGTGACCTGGCGGGCGACGTCGGTGCTGAAGGTGAGGTCGAGGTCGCCGGTGCGAGCGTTCTCGCGGGCGGTGATCTCGAGGCCGGTCGCGGGTCTGCCCTTGAAGCCGCGCAGGAAGCCGTTCGGGCCGTGCACGGTCAGGTCGTACACGCCGCCGGAGTACACGGTGTTCCAGGTGTCCGCGATGCTCTTGCCGGCCTCGGTCGTGTAGGTCCACGGCCCGTCGGTGCGGTTCGCGGCCGTGATCAGGAACTGTGCACCGGCCCTCGGACCCGACCGGAAGGTCAGCGTGTACTTGCCACCGGCAACGGACCCGTCGACGACCGGTGCGTACGGCAACGGCCTGGTCCGGCGCCGGCCGCGCTCCTGGGCGGGGATGCTGCCGACCGCGGGCGGTGTCGGCCGGTAGTCCGGGTGCCGGTCGTTGTCCGGCGGTTCGTACGCCGACGTGTCCGGCAGCTCGGCCGGCCGGGTGGTCGACGTACTGAAGTCGAAGGCGGAGGTGAGGTCACCGCAGATCGCCCGGCGCCACGGCGAGATGTTCGGCTCGTGCACGCCGAACCGCTTCTCCATGAACCGGATGATCGAGGTGTGGTCGAACACCTCAGAGCAGCTGTAGCCGCCGGTGCTCCAGGGCGACACCACGAACATCGGCACGCGCGGGCCGAGACCGTACGGGCCGGCGACGTACTTGCTGTTGCCCGGGTAGTTGTCGAGCGTGGTGTCGACGGTGGACAGCCCCTGGGACGCCGAGGCCGGCGGGTACGGCGGGACGACGTGGTCGAAGAAGCCGTCGTTCTCGTCGTAGGTGACGAACAGGGCGGTCCGGCTCCAGGCCTCCGGGTTCGCGGTGAGCGCGTCCAGGACCTGCGAGATGTACCAGGCGCCGTAGTTCGTCGGCCAGTTCGAGTGCTCGGTGAACGCCTCGGGCGTGGCGATCCAGGAGATCTGCGGCAGCCGGTTCGCCTGCACGTCCGCGGCCAGGTTGGCGAACAGGCTCTCGCCGGCCTTCGCGTTCGTGCCGGTGCGGGCCTTCTCGTACAGCGCGTCGCCCGGCTGCGCGTTGCGGTAGCTGTCGAAGTACAGCAGCGAGTTGTCGCCGTAGTTCCCGCGGTACGCGTCGTCGATCCACCCCCAGTGCCCGGCCGCGTCCAGGCCGTCGCCGATGTCCTGGTAGATCTTCCACGAGATCCCGGCCTGCTCGAGCCGCTCCGGGTACGTCGTCCAGCCGTACCCGAGCTCGTCGTTGCCGAGCACCGGTCCGCCGCCCGTGCCGTCGTTCCCGGTGTAGCCGGTCCACAGGTAGTACCGGTTCGGGTCGGTCGCACCGATGAACGAGCAGTGGTAGGCGTCGCAGATGGTGAACTTGTCCGCGAGCGCGAAGTGGAAGGGGATGTCCTCGCGGGTCAGGTACGCCATCGTGACCGGGGACTTGGCCGCGATCCACTGGTCGTACCTGCCACCGTTGATCGCCTGGTGCCCGTCCGGCCAGCTGTGCGGCAGCCCCTGGAGGAACTGCAGCCCGAGGTCGTCGGCCTCCGGGTGGAACGGCAGCGTCTCCTGCCCGCCGCTGCTCGTCTGGTGCCAGACGGACTTGCCGCTCGGCAGCGTCACCGGCCGCGGGTCGCCGAAGCCGCGCACCCCCTTGAGGGTGCCGAAGTAGTGGTCGAACGAACGGTTCTCCTGCATCAGGACGACGATGTGCTCGACGTCCTGGATGCTGCCGTGCCGGCGGTGGGCCGGGATCGCGGCGGCCTGCTCGATGCTGTTGGCCATCGCGGTGAACGCGGCCGACGCACCGGCGAGCTGGAGAAATCTGCGACGGTTGATGTCTGGCATGCGTGCTCTCCTGGTGGCGGTGGGGCGGATGGAGTCTGAAACACCAGCACTGCGTCGCACGCACCCTAACCTGAACGATTAACCCACGAAAGATGAAGTCTGTTGTTCGTAGCTTCGGTTTTCAAACTGTTCTGAGCGTTCACGCAGCCACCGGGCGCGGAGTACCTGCACTCCGCGCCCGGTGTCGGCGACGTGTGGACGCTCGACGAACTGGCCGCGGTTACCGCTTGACCGCGATGCAGGTGGCGGTGGACTTCTTGGTGGGGTCGCTCTCGGAGACCGCGGTCAGGGTGACCTTGGCCAGGGTCGACGTGCCGGCCTTGGTGTGGACGGGGACAGTTGTGCGTTGGCCGGCGTTCGCGGTGGCGAGAGCGTTGGGCAGCGACATCGACCAGCCGGTGCCGTCGATGGTCGCGCTGACGCGGTAGACGTCGCCCTCGAGGTACGGCGTGACGTCCTCGGGGTGCTGGCCTCCGCTCCCGGCCCGGCCGGTGTTGCTGAGCGGGAAGTTGCACGTCAGTACGCCGTTCCCGGCCTCCACCGCGGCCGTCGGAAGCACCCGCACCCCGCGCTTCTGCGGTCCCGCGCCGTCGAGCGAACGGATGGCGACGGTGTAGGACAGGACGCCGTGGCGGTCGCGCTTCACGTTGGTGATGTAGAAGTGCAGCCGGTTGGCGGCGTCGGTGTACTCGTACTCGCTGCCCGAGTTGGTGCCGGCGTGGAACAGCGCGTCCGACAGTTGGCGGTAGTCGCCGATGGTGATCGGGACCTCGGTGCCGTCGGGCAGCATGTAGTCGGTCATGCCGATGTCCTGCGGGTTCGCGTCGATCACCCACTCGAACGGCGCCCGGTCCGCGTTCTTGGTCTTCGCCAGCAGGACGCCGGAGTCCGGGGTGAACGAGTCGGTGCCCATCCGGTCGACGACCTCGATCGTGTAGTTCTGGTAGCCGCGGCCGTCGCACATCGGGTCCGTCGCGGTGTCGCACGCGGGCGCGAGATCACCGGCGGCGCCGAGGTCGACGTTGACGCCGGCCAGCCCTTTCGGCCTCGGTTGTACGGCGCGCGCGGTGACGTCGGCGATCACCACGCCGGAGGTCTTCAGAGCGTCGCGGGACAGGCGGAGCACGTTCTGCTCGTCGACCATCTGCAGCTTGATCTTGTTCCGCAGCATGTGTTGTGCGCCCATCGACCCGCCGCCGGTGGCCGGAATCATCCACCGGCTGTGCGGTCCGCCGGGGCCGTTGAAGCTGCCCCGGCTGAGCATCTCCCAGATGCCGGTGTACGAGCGCCGGGGCGGGACGCCGTACGGATTGTTGTAGTTGTCGCCGATGCCGAGGATGTGACTCAGTTCGTGCGCGTACACACCCATCCCGGAGCTCTCCGCCTGGGTCGACGAGCCGCCGCCGGCGTTCGGCCAGATCGACGCACCCGCGGCCCACGAGGTCCAGTCGACGTACCGGGTGTCCGACCAGTTCGGCAGGGCCGGGTCCGGCGGACCGAACTCGTCGGTGACGTCCTCCTTGGTCGGGAACTTCATCATCCCGAACTCCTGCCAGGTGGACGACTCGTCCTGCCCGGCGCTGAGGAAGAACACGAAGTCGAACCCGGCCGGCACCTCCGGCCCCTGGTCGGCGACCCAGGCGGCGCGGCCGTCGGTGCGGATGTTCTTGTTGCAGGTGTCACCGGCGGGACAGGCACCGCCGCCCTGGAACTCCATCGCGTACTCGTGCGACTTGCCGGGCATCCGGTACGGGCCGAACGCGGTCAGGTCGACGCCGTACCGGCCGCCGGAGTCCTCCATCCAGTACTCGTGGATGGTGTGGCCGCGGTTCAGCGGCCCGGGGGTGTTGAGGAAGTCTTTGTAGAACTCGGCGACCTGGTCGCGGGGTACGCCGTTCGCCTCGGCGCTCGGGTTGCCGAACGGGGACGACCCCTTCGGCTGGGTGACGACGAAGTCCTGGTTCGGGTAGTCGAGCAGCACCAGCGCACCCTTGAACGTCCTGGTCGACCCCTTCACGTTCGGGTCGGCCCAGTTCGTCCCGGGCGGCTTGCGGTAGTCGCTCCAGGTCATGTGGTCGGGGTTCTCCCAGTTCTGCGGGTCGATCGGCCCGGGCAGACCCTGTGAGGTGGTGGCGGCGATCCGCTGCTGCGGACCGGACTCCTGCCACGGCTGCTTCTGCGGCCAGTGCGGGTACTGCCAGGCGTTCCCGGGATCCGGGGGAGCGGTGGCACCCGGCGACGCGAGCGCCATCGACGGCACCGACACCGCGGCCAGGACGGCGACCAACTTCAGGACAACGCGAAACTTCCGTTGCTCAGACACGGGCGGGCATCCGATCGACTAGGGCGGGACAACGGGTGGCTGCCATGAGCTTGCCTTGTACACACCCCTGACCACAACAGATGAGACCACTGTATACAGTATGGAAAGAAGTGGTTAGCCTGGGCGCTTGCGCCGTCTCTGGATGGAGGACCCATGTACGTGGTGACGAACCCTGCGAACGGGGAGCTGGTCGAGGAGGTGGCCAACTCGACGAACGAGGAGGTGCGGGCGGCGATCGGGCGGGTGCACTCGGGGTTCCCGGCCTGGCGGAGCCGGCCGGTGGCGGAGCGGGCCGCGATCGTGGCCCGGGCGGCCGACCTGTTCGAGCAGCGGGCCGGCGAACTGGCCGCGACCATGACGCTGGAGATGGGCAAGCGGATCAACGAGGGGCGCGGCGAGATCGGCATCGTGGTGGACATCTTCCGGTACTACGCCGAGCACGGGCCGGCGTTGCTCGCCGACGAACCGCTGGACATCAAGGGCGGCCGGGCGGTGATCACCAAGAGCCCGATCGGCGCGCTGCTCGGGATCATGCCGTGGAACTTCCCCTGCTACCAGGTGGCCCGGTTCGTCGCGCCGAACCTGGTGCTCGGCAACACCATCCTGCTCAAGCACGCGTCGATCTGCCCGCGCTCGGCCCGGGCGATCGAGGAAGTGCTGCGCGACGCCGGCGTACCGGACGACGTGTACGTGAACACGCTCGCGTCCAGCCGGCAGATCCCGGCGATCCTGGCCGACCCGCGGATCCAGGGGGTCTCGCTGACCGGCAGCGAGCAGGCCGGCGTGTCGGTCGCCGCCGAGGCCGGCCGGCACCTGAAGAAGACCGTGCTCGAGCTCGGCGGATCGGACCCGCTGATCATCCTCGACACCGACGACATGGACGAGACCGTGAACGCCACCGCGACCGCGCGGATGCGCAACTGCGGCCAGTCGTGCAACGCGCCGAAGCGGATGATCGTGCTCGCCGACATCTACGACGAGTACGTCGGCCGGCTCACCAAGCGGGTCGCGGAGTACTACGTCCCCGGCGACCCGGCCGACCCGGAGACGAAGCTCCCGCCGCTCGCCTCGGCCGCGGCCGCCGACGAGGTCGCGGCCCAGGTGGCGAAGGCGGTCGAGCAGGGCGCGACCCTGCGGACCGGTGGCCGCCGGATCGAGCCCGGCGCGTACCTCGAGGCGACCGTGCTCACCGACGTGGCACCCGGGACGGACGCGTACTACGAGGAGATCTTCGGGCCGGTGGTGATCGTGTTCCGGGCCGAGACCGAGGACGACGCGGTCCGGCTGGCCAACGACACCCCGTTCGGCCTCGGCGCCAGCGTGTGGGGAACGGACCCCGAGCGGCTCCGCCGGGTGGCCGAGCGGATCGACGCCGGGATGGTCTACCTCAACCGGGCCGGGGGCTCCCAGGCCGACCTGCCGTTCGGCGGGATCAAGCGCTCCGGCATCGGCCGCGAGCTCGGCCCGGCCGGGATCGAGGAGTTCATGAACAAGAAGTCGATCAGGCTCTGAGGGGTTTTGGAACGGGCGATCACGGCCTATGGTGGCGCACCAGATGTCACGGGCCGGTGACACAGTGAAGCCCGGCCCGGCCAGAGCTGTTTCCGTGAGGACGGCCGGTGCGATCCACCGGCCGGGAAAGAGTGGCTGCAGATGATGCGATTCCGCCCCCTTCGTTCCGTCCTGCTCGCAACCACCTGCGCCGTCGGACTCGTCGTACCGCTCGCCGGTACGGCGTCCGCCGGCCGGCACTCGACCGTCCACGAGCAGGCGTCGACCAAGGCCGAGCAGGCCGCGGTGGCCGGCTTCTGGACACCCGAGCGGATGCGGTCCGCCGTACCGATCGACCGGCTGCTGACTCCGAAGCAGCGGTTGCCAGGCCCGGTCGCGTCCGCCGGCAAGCCGACCACCGTGGCACCGACCGCGTTCCCGAACGGCGGCAGCCAGTGGACCGGCGGCGGCAAGATCGTCAGCACCGAGGGCCGGGTGTTCTTCACCTACCAGGGCCGGACGGCGTCGTGCAGCGGTACGGCGGTGACCTCGGCGAACGAGAGCACCGTCATCACCGCCGGGCACTGCGTGAAGCTCGACGGCTCGTTCCACACCAACTGGGTGTTCGTCCCGGCGTACAACAACGGCAGCACACCGTACGGGACGTGGACCGCGAAGAAGACCTACGCGACGCCGCAGTGGGTCGCCAGTGAGGACATCGACTACGACGTCGGCGCCGCGGCGATGAACCCGCTCAACGGCCAGAACCTCACCGACGTGGTCGGCGGCCAGGGCATCGCGTTCAACCAGGCGCGCGGCCAGAACATGTACGCCTTCGGCTACCCGGCGGGCGCGCCGTACGACGGCTCGAAGCTGATCTACTGCAGCGGTACGACGTTCAACGCGTTCATCTCGAACGGGATCGGGATGACCTGCGACATGACCGGCGGCTCGAGTGGCGGCGGCTGGTTCCTGCAGTTCAGCGAGTCCACCGGGGCCGGCATCGTCAACTCGGTGAACAGCTACAAGATCAACTTCATCCCGACCTGGATGTTCGGCCCGTACTTCGGCACCGACGCCCAGAACGTCTACAACGCGGCCCAGGCAGGCTGACGCCGGGCTGTTTCCGGTTCACCGGTTCGAGCGACGCCGTGCTCCCGGACCTGGCCGGGGTACGGCGTCGCGTGGGGACGTGATCGTGTGGCCGGCCTCGCAGTGGAGTTCGGTGTGGACGGTGGCGCCGCAGTCGCGGTGGGCGATGGTGAGCGGTGAGCCCTCGTCGCCGACGAGGTACTTGTCGCCCCAGTCGCGGATCGCGATCAGCAGCGGGTAGAGGTCGAAGCCCTTCTCGGTCAGCCGGTACTCGTCGCGCTGCCGGGCGCCGGGCTCCCGGTACGGCACCCGGCGGAGGATACCGTGCCCGACCAGGGTGCCGAGGCGGTTCGACAGCACCTGGCGGGGGATCGCGGTCCGGATCCGCAGGTCGTCGAACCGCCGGATGCCGTTGAACACCTCGCGCAGCACGACCACCGTCCACCGCTCGCCGAGGATCTCCATCGCCCGGCCGATCGGGCAGTTGTCCACCGACCACTCGAGGGCGTCGTACGTCGTGGTCATGGGGCCATCGTAGTGAGGGCTAGGTCTCGTTGACAGACCCAGGTGAGTGGTGTGAGGCTCGGGCCATGACCGATACCGAGCCGGCCACCCGCCGCCGCACCTTCTCCTGGTCCGACCCGGCCCCGACGGCAGCGTCGCTCGGCGCCTCCTCCGGGCTGGAGATGCTGCAGGCGATGCGGGACGGGAAGCTGCCGGTGCCGCCGATCCTGCAACTGGTCGGCGGGACCGGGCTCGAGGTCGAGGAGGGCAAGGTCACCGTCCTGATGCCGGTCGCGGAGTTCCACTACAACCCGCTCGGCACGGTGCACGGCGGGATCATCGCGACGCTGCTCGACACCGCGGCCGGCTGCACCGTGCACTCGACCCTTCCGGCCGGTGTCGGCTATACCTCGCTCGACCTGATGACGCGGTTCGTCAAGCCGGTCACGATCGCGTCGGGTCTGCTGCGTTGCGAAGGCGCGGTCATCAGCCGTGGACGCCGTACGGCGGTCGCGGAAGCCCGCCTGTACGACGAGCGCGGCACGCTGCTGGCGCACGCCACGTCGACCTGCCTGATCTTCGAGATCCCGGCTCAGTAGTCCGTGGTCCGCAACGCGCCGGGCGCCGAACCGGTGGCCGCCTTGACGTGCCGGCTGAGGTGGCTGACCGAGTCGTAGCCGGTCAGCTCGGCGACCGACTGCAGCGTCAGCGTGGAGTTGCGGATGTGGCCGAGCGCGTGCCGCAGCCGGACGTGCTGCAGCGCAGCGCGCGGGCTCGTGCCGCGGAGCCGGGCGAAGTAGGTCCGGAGCGCGGACGGCGAGATGCCGAGCTCCGCGGCGACCTCGGCGATCCGGACCCCGGCGGCGAAGCGTTCCTCGAAGATCCGCTCGGCCTGCGCGACCAGTCGCTCTGCCGCGGTCGCCGGCTCCGCTGACGCGGCGCGTTGCAGCAGCAGGTCGAGCTCACCCAGCAGCAACGTGCACAGGCGATCGCTGTCGTCGCCTGGCTGGGTGCTCTCGCGGACGAGTGCGTCGAAGACCCGGCCGAGGCTGCGTTCGCCGTCGTCGAAGCAGACCCGTGGCCAAGGCGCACCGGCGACGGCGTCGACCTGGAGGAAACGGTTGGCGTAACCGGTGCGGCTGAGCTCGGCGTGCCAGGTGCGCGGTGGGGTGAGCAGCACTGTCCCGGGGGTCGCGGCGTACGTCTCGTCGCCGATCGGGCACGTGATCCGCCCGCGCACGTAGTAGACCAGCTCCCAGCAGCTGTGTGCGTGCGACGGATAGTCCTTGCCGGGCCCGGCGGTGTGGACGCCGGCGCCGAGCAGCCGAAGCGATCTGTGCATAACCGGCGTCGCCTTCTGCATTGTCTTCCAGGGAGGTCCGATCGATGCTGGCAGCGATTCGTGCATCTGTAAAGGAGTGCTCCAGATGGACATGGCGACCGCACTGCGCGACCTCGGCGTGACCGACGACGTGCTCACGCAGGCCGAGAAGGACCAGCTCGACCGGGACGGATTCCTGCCGCTGGAAGGGATCCTCTCCACGGAGGAGGTGGCCGGACTCAACCAGCGGACGGCCGAGCTGACCGCCGCCGAGGGCGACCGGGCCGGCCTCGAGGTCCACCAGGAGAAGGGCACCGACCGGCTCGCCGACCTGGTGAACAAGGACCCGCGGTTCGAGGTGTGCTTCAGCCACCCGCGCGTCCTGGGCGCGATGCGGCACGTGCTCGGCGAGTTCAGGTTGTCGTCGCTGAACAGCCGCGCGGCGCTGCCCGGCCAGGGGCATCAGAGCCTGCACGCCGACTTCGGCCACCCGGTCGAGCCCGGTGCGTACGAGGTGTGCAACTCGATCTGGCTGCTCGACGACTTCACGCCGGACAACGGCGCGACCCGTGTCGTCCCCGGTTCACACCGGCGCGGGACGATGCCCGGCGACGAGATGGCCGACCCGCGCGACGAGCACCCGGACCAGATCCAGCTGACCGGCAAGGCCGGCACAGTGGTGGTGTTCAACAGCCACCTGTGGCACGGCGGCACCCTGAACCGCACCGACCGGCCGCGCCGGGCGATGCACGCCTACTTCGCGCTCCGGTACCTGCCGCAGCAGCTCGACCAGCAGGCCTACCTCCGGGTCGAGACGTACAAGCGGCTCAGTCCGGCCCAGCGCTACATCCTCGACGTCACCGGCACCGGCTGAGCACAGCGGCTCAGCCGGCCGCCTGCTTCTCCGCGCCGACCAGCCGGACACAGGTGGCCAGACCGGAGATCGCGGCCTCCAACTCGGGGGGCTCCGGGTACGTCGGGGCGATCCGGATCGTGCGGTCGTCGGGGTCGTCGCCGTACGGGTGGCTGGCACCGGCCGGGGTGAGGGCGATGCCGGCGCCCCTGGCCTTGGCGACGACCGCGCGGGCGCAGCCCGGTGGGACCCGGAGGGTGATGAAGTACCCGCCGGCCGGGCTGGTCCAGGACGCCAGGCCGGTGCCGCCGAGCTCGGCGGTGAGGATCTTGTCGACCACCTCGAACTTGGGCCGGATCAGGTCCGCCAGTTTCCGCATGTGCGTCCGCAGGCCGTCGGCGTCCCGGAGGAAGCGCACGTGCCGGAGCTGGTTGAGCTTGTCCGGCCCGATGCTGCGCTTCGAGGTGTGGCTCAGCCACCAGGCGATGTTGGCGGGGGAGGACCCGAAGAACGCGACCCCGGACCCGGCGAACGTGATCTTCGAGCTCGACCCGAACACGAACACCCGGTCCGGGTGACCGTGCTCCGCGGCCAGCGCCAGCAGGTCCGCGATCGCGGTCTCGGTGTCGGTCAGGTGGTGAACGGCGTACGCGTTGTCCCAGAAGATCCGGAAGTCCGGCGCGGCCGTCTCCATCGTGGCCAGCCGGTGCACCGTCTCGTCCGAGTAGACCGTGCCGTCCGGGTTGCTGTACTTCGGCACGCACCAGATGCCCTTGATCTGTGGGTCGGCGGCGACCAGCCGCTCGACCACGTCCATGTCCGGACCGTCCGGCGTCATCGGCACCGGGGCCATCTTGATGCCGAAGCGCTCGCACACCGCGAAGTGCCGGTCGTACCCCGGCACCGGGCAGAGGAACGTGATCTCCGAGTCGGCCCACCGCCGCTCGGCGCCCGGCACGACGCCGAGCAGAGCGAACACGATTGCGTCGTGCATCAGCTCGAGGCTGGAGTTTCCGGCCGCCAGCAACTGGTCCACCGGCACCTGAAGTGCGTCGGCGAAGATCGCCCGCAACTCCGGCAGCCCTTCCAGGCCACCGTAGTTGCGCAGGTCGACGCCGGCCGCCGAGACGTGCTCACCCGGTTGCTCGAGCATCCCGTTCGCCAGGTCGAGCTGTCGCGGCGACGGTTTGCCACGGGTCAGGTCGAGCTTGAGCCCGCGCGCGACTAGGGCGTCGTACTCCTGGCGGGCGCGGTGCAGCTCGTCGACGGTCACGGGACTTCCCTTTCAGCGGTGGTGTCGGCCGACCACAGCCTAGTGACTCACCGCACCGGCCCGCCGACGCCATCCACAGGGCGGTCAGCGACCCCGGCGGCATTTCGGGTACTTCGGATCCCACGGCGGACAGGTCGGGAAGCCCGGCGGCGGCTTGATCGTCGGCGGGGTGACCGGCGGAGCCGGCGGTGTCGGTGTCGGTGTCGGTGTCGGCGGGGTCGCCCTGCTGCCGTTGGACAGGAACAGCGTCACCGTCGCACCGGCCGGCGCACCGTCCGCCTGCCGCGGGCTGGTGAACGCGACCATGCCGGGCTGCGCGTCCGAGTCCACGGGCTGTGGCGCGACCTGGCCCTTGAAGCCGAGCTGCGCGAGCTTCGCCAGCGCTTCCGCCGGCGGCATCCCCTTCAGGTACGGCAGGTCCTTGACGTTCCCGCGGATGGTCTTGTCGTCCGGCTGGACGAACCTGCTGGTCGGCAGACCCTGCAACGCGGCCTGCATCGCCGACTCCCAGATCGGTCCCGCCGTACCGGAACCGGACGCGTCGCGCATCTCCTTGCCGTTGAGCGTCTGGTCGATCAGGTTCGTGTACGGGACGCTGGCGTCGGCGACCACCGACGCGGCGGCGAGCTTCGACGAGTAGCCGGCGAACCAGACGGCCTTGTTCTCGTCCGTCGTTCCGGTCTTGCCGGCCAGGTCACTCTTGCCGAACTTCAGCTTGGCGCCGGTGCCGCCCGGCTCCATCACCTTGTGCAGCACGTAGCTCACGCCGTCGGCGACCGTCGGCGGGAGCGCTCGCTTGCAGTTCGGGCCCGGGGTGGGGACCGACTTGCGTTTGCTGGTGGTGATCGCGGTGATCACCCGCGGCGCACAGTACATGCCCCGCGCGGCGAACGTCGCGTACGCGTTGGCCAGCATCAGCGGGGTGACCAGGCCCGGGCCGAGGGTGTACGAGACGACCTGGTTCAGCGGGTCCAGCGTCTGGGCGTCGTACATGCCGAGCTTGCTCGCCACGGTCGCGATCGGGCACAGGCCGATCTGCTGGGACAGTTGCAGGAAGTAGGTGTTGGTCGAGGCCCGGGCCGCCTCGATCATGGACGGGTCGGCGACCGTTCTGGTCGAGTTCTTCGGCGTGTAGTCGTCGGCCGACGTCGTTCCCGAGCAGGTGCTGAACTTCTTGCCGCTCAGGTCGATCGTCTGCGGTGAGGCGATCCGGTACGTCATCGGGACGCCCTTCTGGATCGCGGCCGCGATCGTGAACGCCTTCATCGTCGAGCCGTTCTGGAAGCCGCCGTAGCCGCCGGGGTAGGACTTCTCCACGTTGTAGTTGTACGACGTCTGGTTCTTCCTGCCGCCGTACGGCTTGCTCTGCGCCATCGCCTTCACCAGCCCGGTGCCGGGCTCGACGATGCTGATCGCGGCGACCGCCTGGTCGGTCGGCTTCGAGTGCTTGCCGATCGCGGTCTCGGCCGCCTTCTGGATCCTCGGGTCCAGTGACGTCCGGACGATCAGGCCGGCGGTCTCGATGTAGTTCTCCGCGTCCTCCGCGGTCTTGCCGAAGGCGCGGTTCTCCTTCAGCTTGGCGACGATGTAGTCGCAGTAGAACGGGTACCTCGAGTTGGCGCAGCCGTTCGGCACGTTGCGGACCTTGGCCGGGTCGAGCACCGGTGTCCGGATCGCGTTCCGGGCCTCCGTGGCGGTGATGACGCCGAGCTCCGCCATCCGGCGGAGCACCAGGTCCCGGCGGTCCTTGGCGCGCTTCGGGTTGTTGGTCGGGTTGTAACCGGTCGGGTTCTTCACCAGGCCGGCCAGCAGCGCGGCCTGCGGGAGGTTGAGCTTCGACGCGTGCACCCCGAAGTAGTGCATGGCCGCGGCCTCGACGCCGTACGAGCGGTCGCCGAAGAACGCCAGGTTGAGGTACCGCTCCAGGATCTGGTCCTTGGAGAACTGCTTCTCGACCGCGATCGCGTACCGCAGCTCGGCGATCTTGCGCTCGTAGGTCTCCGCGGTCGCGGCCTGGATCTCCTCCGGCGTGCGCGCCTTGGCGACCAGGCTGAGCTTCACGTACTGCTGGGTGATGCTCGAGCCGCCCTGCTGCACGTCGCCCGCGGTCTGGTTGCGCAGCAGCGCGCGCAGCGTCCCCTTGGCGTCCAGGGCGCCGTGCTCGTAGAACCGGTCGTCCTCGATCGCGACGATCGCCTCGAGCATCACCGGGCTGATCTGCTTCAGCGTCACCGGCGTCCGGTTCTCCTGGTACAGCGTGGCGATCAGCGAGCCGTCGGCGGCCAGGATCTGGCTCTTCTGCGCCAGCGGCTCCGTCTTCAGGTCCTGGGGGAGGTACTGGACGGTGTCGTGCGCCTTCTGGCTGGTGATTCCGGCCAGTCCGGCGAACGGAAGGGCCAGCCCCGCGAGGAGAGCGCCGCAGAGACCGCTCACCAGCAGGAACGAAATCACCGACTGGGCGACGGGCGGCGGCGCCGGCTCACCTCTGTGCATGGTCCGGCAGATTACGTCAGGAACGGCTTTCCCGGGACCTTTTCGTTACAGAGTTAACGGTTCTGCCCAAAGATCTCACTCTTCGTGACATTCTGCTCACTGCTCGGTGCCTCGGTGGCGTCAGGAAGCGGCGATCGAGGTGTAGTGGAGCGGGGCGGCGGAGGCCCGGACGATGAGGGTGGTCGCCAGCTCCACGTGGTGGGAGTCGACCTTCTCGCCGGCGGCCAGCTGGAGCGCGGTCCGCACGGCCACGGCGCCCATCTCGCGCAGCGGCTGTTTCACCGTGGTCAGCGGCGGGGACGCCAGCCGGGCCACCTCGGTGTCGTCGAAACCGACCACGCTGAGATCGTCGGGGACCCGGAGGCCGCGGGCGCGGGCGGCCTCCAGGATGCCGAGCGCGACCTCGTCGCTGCCGGCGAAGATCGCCGTCGGCCGGTCCGGCAGGTCGAGCATGCGCGCTCCGCCGGCCAGGCCGTCGTCGTACAGGAAGTCGCGCATCCAGACGTACTCCGGCGGCACCGCGGCCCCGACCGCCTCCATCGCGCTGCGGAAGCCGCTCATCCGGGCCTGGTTGCACCCCGAGGTCGGCTGACCGCCGACGTACGCGATCCGGCGGTGGCCGAGCGACAGCAGGTGCTGCGTGGCCGCCATCCCGCCGGCGAAGTTGGTGGACCCGACACTCGTCACGTCCGGCTGCGGGATGTTGGCCGGGTCGATGACGACCAGCGGCAGCCGGGCCCGGGCCAGCGCGGCCAGGTCGGCGTCGGCCAGTTCGCTGGTGATGCCGATGGCCGCCCGCCGGCCGTTCGCGATCAGCTCGCGGATCCAGCGCGCGGCCCGGCCGCTGCTCGAGGTCGGCGGGTGCGGCGGGTGCGCGTTCAGCACGACGTCGACGCCCGAGACCTGGCCCGCTTCGACGACTCCCTGGATGACCTCGACCGAGTAGGCGTTCAGCACACCCTGGTAGAACAGCTCGACCGTGTCCCGCTCGACCGGTTCCGGCCGGCGGCCGACGTACCCGTGCTTCTCCAGGATGTCCTGCACCCGGGCCCGGGTGGCCGGTGAGACGTCGCTGCGCCCGTTGAGCACCTTGGACACGGTGGCGACCGAGACGCCGGCGGTGCCGGCGACGGTGGCCAGGGTGACGCGACCCTTCAACCGCGGCATCTCATCACCCTCCTCCTGCTCCTGTTCCGGCCACCGGCGTGACCTCGACCGGGGTCGTCAGCCGGCGATCGTGCCCCACCACCCTCACATCCCCGGTGACCCGGACAAAACCGCGACACGGCAGGTCCTCCGACGACGTGCCGATCATCACTTCCACGTCACCCGGCTCGACGATCCGGCGCAGGTCCGGACCGGTGTACGCGGTGCGGTCTGCGTGCACCCGGAAGGTGACGTCGGCGGCCGCGCCCGGCTCGAGCGACACCCGCGCGAACCCGGTCAGCAGCTTCAGCGGCCGGGCGATCCGTGCGACCACGTCGTGCAGGTAGAGCTGGACGACCTCGTCTCCGGCCCGCTCGCCGATGTTGCGGAGCCGCACGGTCGCGGTGAACTCGCCGTCGTTCCCGATCTCGGTCGCGCTCAGGCGCAGGTCGCCGACCTCGAAGCCGGTGTACGAGCCGCCGTACCCGAACGGGAACAACGGCCTGGCCTCCAGCCCACTGATCCCGGCACTCTCCGCGCTGCCGAGCGCGGGTTGCAGATAGGTACCTGGCTGCCCCCCGACATGCCGGGGAATCTGCACCGGCAGCTTGCCGCTCGGTACGATCCGGCCACTCAGTACGCCGGCGATCGCGGCCGCACCCTCCTGACCGGGGATGAACGCCTGCACCAGCCCGGCGACCCGGTCCGCGATGTCGCCGAGCGCGTACGGCCGGCCCGAGACGACCACCACGACGACCGGCGTACCGGTCTCGAGCAACCGCGCGAGCAGCTCACCTTGTACGCCGGGCAGCCGGAGGTCCTCGGCGTCACAGCCTTCGCCGGACGTGCCGTGACCGAACAGTCCGGACAGGTCCCCGACGTACGCGACGACGAGCTCCGCGTCGCGAGCGGCGGCAACGGCTTCGCCGACACCGGACCGGTCGTCGCCGGTGACCGCACAGCCCTGCACGTGCGTGAGCCCGACGCCGGGCAGTTCGTTGCGCAAGGCATCGACCGGACTGGTCACGTCGACGCCGAGGCCGTGGTTCGGGTAGCGGGGGAGGACATGGTTCGGGAACGCGTAGCAGCCCATCAACGTGCGCGGGTCGCCCGCGATCGGCCCGACCACCGCGACCTTGCGCAGGCCCGGCCTCAGCGGGAGCGCGGATCCCGCGTCCAGCAGGACGATCGAGCGCTCGGCGAGCTGCCGAGCGATCTCGCGGTTCCCGGCCGAGTCGAGGTCGACGCCGCCGTCGCGGACCGAACCCTCCGGCGTCCACCCGGGGTCGAGCAGGCCGAGCTTGACCTTCTGCAGCAGCAGCCGCCGCGCGGCCCGGTCGACCAGGTCCTCGGAGATCTCGCCCGATCGGATCTTGTCCGCCAGACCGGCGAAGCCGATCGTGTCGGGCAGCTCGACATCGGTGCCCGCGGTCAGCGCGATCGCGCCCGCGTCCGCGGTGTCGGCGGCGACCCGGTGCATCGACGCCAGGAACGGGACGGCCCAGTAGTCCGAGACGACCGTACCGCCGAATCCCCAGTCGTCGCGCAGTACGTCGGTGAACAGCCACGGGTCCGCGCTCGCGGGCAGGCCGTCGACGTCGGAGTACGAACTCATCACCGACTCCGCCCCGGCGGTCGCGATCGCGGTCTCGAACGGCGGCAGGACGACGTCGAGCAGCTCGCGCCGCCCCATCGACACCGGCCCGTGGTTGCGCCCGGCCCGGGAAGCGGAGTACCCGGCGAAGTGCTTGAGGGTGGCGAGCACGCCGGCACTCTGCAGCCCGCGGACGTATGCCGACCCGAGCATCGCGACCAGGTAGGGATCCTCGCCGATCGTCTCCTCGACGCGCCCCCACCGGTAGTCGCGGACGACGTCCAGCACCGGGGACAGTCCTTGATGGACGCCGGCCGCGGCCAGGTCCCGGCCGATCGCGGCCGCCATCCGCTCGACCAGCTCGGGATCGAATGTCGCACCCCAGGCGATCGACGCCGGGTAGACGGTCGCGCCGTACGTCGTGAAGCCGGTCAGGCACTCCTCGTGCACCAGAGCCGGCACCCCGAGCCGCGAGCCCGCGAGGACCGCCTTGTGCTGCCGGACCAGTTCGGCGACGCCGTCCTCGACGGACCGCGGGACGCTGCCCCAGACCCGGGTGAGGTGGCCGAGGCCGTGCTCGCTCGCCGCTTCCAGCGACAGCGAGGTGCCGGTGGCGAACACGTCCTCCATCGGCGCGACGTTGATCGTCTCCTCCTCCGGGAGATCGTGGTCGGCCATGTCGTTCCCGGCCCAGCGGCTGCCGAGCTGCGCGATCTTCTCCGGCAGGGTCATCGCCTGCAGGAGCAGCTCGGCGCGCTTCTCGGGCGCGAGCGCGGCGTCGCCCCACGGGCGCCGGGACGGAGTGGAGGTCGGCGTGGACAAGAAATTCTCCCTTAACCTGAACCCTTGCCGTGACAAAGTATCGAAAAGTTTCGACGCTTCTCGTGGTGATCGCACAACTTGTCGCGGCGTTGACGAAGTTGATGGATCGCCTGTAATAGCAGGGAATCCGTGACCTCACTGTGACCGCAAAGAGTCGGTAGTTCAAGTCTTGACAGCGAAACCCTCGAAATCTACGTTACGAAACATAGTCTTCATCGAGGTGCTGTCGGTCCCGTGACGGCACACCCCGCCACCCATTCCGCCGTGGAGCGGTCCGCGGCATGGAGTACGGAGATCACTGTGGACCCCATCACGACATCTCGGCGTTCCTTCCTCGGCCTGGTGGGCGGCGGCGCGCTCGCCGCCGGCCTGGCAGCCTGCGGCACCTCCGGCCCACAGAGCTCCGGCAGCTCCACGGGTGGCGCGGCGGCCGGCAGCGGTGCGTCGTACTGGTTCCTGACCGGCCAGCCGCAGCAGGCGATCCGGGAAGCGCAGGTCAAGCGGTTCAACGACGCCAACCCGGGCACCCAGATCAAGCACACCGAGTTCCAGAACGACGCGTTCAAGCAGAAGATCAAGACCGCCATCGGCGCCGGCCAGGGCCCGACCCTGATCTGGGGCTGGGGCGGCGGCGGCCTGAAGAGCTACGTCGACGCCGGCCAGGTCGAGGACCTGACGTCGTGGTTCGGCGAGAACGCCGAGCTGAAGGACTCGATCTTCCCGTCCGCCTTCGGCGCCGCGACCGTCGGCGGCAAGATCTACGCGATGCCGGTCGAGACCACGACGCCGATCGTGCTGTTCTACGACAAGCGGTCGTTCGAGAAGGTCGGTGCCGAGCCGCCCAAGTCCTGGGGCGACATCATGGACCTGGTGCCGAAGTTCAACGACGCCGGGATCGCGCCGTTCTCGCTCGGCGGCCAGTCGCGCTGGACCAGCATGATGTGGCTGGAGTTCCTGTTCGACCGGATCGGCGGCGCCGAGGTCTTCCAGAACATCTTCGACGGCAAGCCGAACAGCTGGTCCGACCCGTCCGCGCTGAAGGCGCTGGAGGAGATGCAGAAGCTGATCAAGGCGAACGGCTTCATCAAGGGTTTCTCGTCGATCACCGCCGACTCCAACGCCGACCAGGCGCTGTTGTTCACCGGCAAGGCTGCGATGATGCTGCACGGCGCCTGGACCTACGGCAACATGAAGGCCTCCGGCGGCGACTTCGTCACCGGCGGCCACCTGGGCTACATGAACTTCCCGCCGGTCGACGGCGGCAAGGGCGACCCGAGCGACACCGTCGGCAACCCGGGCCAGTACCTGTCCATCTCCTCCAAGGCAAGCCAGGGCGAGAAGGACACGGCGAAGAAGTTCCTCGCCAACAACACCCTCGACGACGCCTCGGTCGAGGCGTGGGTCAAGTCCGGCAACATCCCGGTGGTGAAGAGCGCCAAGGACAAGCTGTCCACGGTGACGGACAAGAGCGACTCCGAGTGGCTGAACTTCGTCTACGACACCTCGGCCAACGCGAAGAACTTCGCCCAGTCGTGGGACCAGGCGCTCAGCCCGACGCAGGCCGAGACTCTACTCGACAACATCGCCAAGCTGTTCCAGTTGTCGATCTCACCCCAGCAGTTCGCCGACAGCATGAACGCGGTGATCGGCAAGTGACAGTGCCGTCGGCCGCTCCGCCCGTCCTGCCGGCCCGTGCCCGCAAGGCTTTGTCCGGCGTCGGGCGGAGTGGTCCGGTCGCCTGGATGGCGATCCCCGCGCTGGCGATCTTCGTCGTCTTCGGGATCGTGCCGCTGTTCGGCGTACTGTTCCTCAGCTTCACCCGGTGGGACGGGCTCGGCGCCATCGACCCGGCCGGTTTCGCCAACTGGCGCTCGGTCCTGAGCGATCCGGCGCTGCCGCACACGGTCTGGGTGACGTTCGAGATCATGATCCTGTCGTGGGCCGTGCAGACCCCGCTCAGCCTGCTGATCGGCACGTTCCTGGCCGGCCGGCAGCGGTACCGCGGCTTCCTCGCCGTCCTGTTCTTCATTCCGCTGCTGCTCAGCTCGGCCGCGATCGCGATCACCTACAAGGCGCTGCTCGACCCGAACTTCGGGCTCGGCGCCGGGCTGAAGGTCGGCCTCCTCACCCAGGACTGGCTGGGCCGCGAGAACCTCGCCCTCGGCGTCGTCGTCTTCGTGGTGTCCTGGCAGTTCATCCCGTTCCACTCACTGATCTACCAAGGCGGTGTCCGGCAGATCCCGACCTCGATGTACGAGGCCGCGTCGATCGACGGCGCCGGCCGGATCCGGCAGTTCTTCAGCATCACGCTGCCGCAGCTGAAGTACACGATCATCACGTCGTCGACGCTGATGGTGGTCGGCTCGCTGACATTCTTCGACCTGATCTTCGTTCTCACCGCGGGCGGCCCGGGCGACGCGACCCGGGTGCTCGCGCTGGACATGTACAAGCGTGGTTTCCAGGCGAACCTGATGGGCCCGGCGAGCGTGATCGCCGTCCTGCTGGTCCTGATCGGCCTCGCACTCGCGCTGCTGCTGCGACGGCTCGGCGGCAGTACGACGGCAAGCCAGCAGGAAGGTGCGTGACATGGCAGTGGCCACCAGTGGAGCCGGTACGGCGAGCCGCCGGACCTCCCGCGGAGCGTTCAACCTCCGCAAACTCCTGCAGCTGAACTGGTTCGGCGGCGCGGCGGCCTGGTTGTGGCTGGTGATCGTGATGGTCCCGCTCTACTGGATCGTGGTCACCAGCTTCAAGGACCAGACGGCGTACTTCAGCCAGAACCCGTTCGCGCTGCCGACCGCGCCGACGCTGGCGAACTACCGGCTCGTGATCGAGTCCGACTTCCCGCAGTACTTCCTGAACAGCGTGATCGTCACGGCCGGCACCATCGTCCCGGCGGTGGCAATCGCGTTCATGGCGGCGTACGCGATCGTCCGCGGCGCCGGCGGAAAGTTCCTTGCCGGGGTCAACGGTCTGTTCCTGATGGGGCTGGCGATCCCGCTGCAGGCGACCATCATCCCGGTCTACCTGCTGATCATCCGGATGCACCTGTACGACAGCCTGCTGGCGATCATCCTGCCGTCGATCGCGTTCGCGATCCCGCTGTCGGTGCTGGTGCTGTCGAACTTCATCCGCGACGTTCCCAAGGAGTTGTTCGAGTCGATGCGGGTGGACGGCGCCGGCGAGTGGGACATGTTGCGCGGCCTCGCGCTGCCGCTGACGAGGCCGGCGCTGGTCACGGTCAGCATCTACAACGGCCTGGGCGTCTGGAACGGCTTCCTGCTCCCGCTGATCCTGACCCAGAGCCCCGACAAGCGCACCCTCCCGCTGGCGCTGTGGACCTTCCAGGGCCAGTACAGCGTCAACATCCCCGCCGTCCTGGCCTCGGTCATGCTCACCACCCTCCCCATCGTCCTCCTCTACGCCATCGGCCGCCGCCAACTCCTCAGCGGTCTGACCGCCGGTTTCAGCCGCTGATCATCCCCTCCGGTCCGCGAGGGTGCAGGGTCAGGGGACCGAACCCGGCGGCGGTGAGGGCGCGCCCAGGCCGCGGATCCCTGCCCCCGGTGCCGCAGGTACGCCGACGTCGACAACCGGTCGTGCGACGTGAATTGCGACCTGCAGATCGGCCGAGGCGCGGACCTCACACCGGCGGCCGTACCGTTGCGAGACTCTCCGCAGCCCCACGACCTCCCTGCGGTGAGCTTAGGCGGCCGGGGTTCATCACCCGGGTCAACGGCCGGGTCAGGGCGACTGAGACGAGCAGCGAGGCGGCCGCGAACGCGGTGATCGTGGGCGCGGGGGAGGTGAGGTCGGCGACGGCGCCGGCCAGAATCGCGACGATGCCGAACGTCGTCATCCGCAGGGCGGACTCGAGACCGAGGACCTGACCTCGCAGGTCCACCGGCGTCAGGTCGACCAGAACCTCCTGCTGGGACAGGGACGCCGCGTACCCGCTGCTGCCGATCGCGACCAGCACGGACAGGACGGCGAGGTGCAGGTCGAAGGCGAAGCCGAGGAACGGGACGGCCAGCAGGATGCGCAACCAGCGCCCCGCCGTCCGCCGGCCGAAGCGGCTGAGGAAGCGGCCGACGACCAGATCGCCGGTCATCATCCCGGCGGCCCCCGCGGCCAGCAACCAGCCGGCCCCGGAGCCGGCGTACGGAACGAACAGCGCCTCGCAGCCGACGATCAGCCCGTTCGGCAGAGTCAGTGCCAGCAGCAGCGGACGGGTGCTCGCCTGGCCGAGCAGGCGACGGTTGCCGCGCCAGGTCTCGGTGAAACTGGTCCGCGCGACCCGGCGCGGTGGCCGGTTCCGCAACCCGAACCGGATGATCGGGATCGCCAGCGCCGAGCAACCGGTCGCCAGCCAGAGCACCTCGGACGAAGTGAGGGTCTGCAGCAACAGTCCGGCGGTCCCGAAACCGGCGATCTGCATCGCACCGACGGACAGGTTGATCGCCGAGCGGCCGAGGACGAACTGGTCCTCGTCGACCACCTCGCTCAGCAGCCCCCACCGTACGCCGGACCCGATCGACAACCCGTACGCCACCAGCAGTGCCAGCAGCAACCGGGTCGCCGGGGTGAGGTCGAGGGCGGCCTGCGCACCGACCGCCACCGTCGACAGGCAGGCGAGCATGGTCAGGATGCGGCGCGGCGGGGCGGTGTCGGCCGCCGACATCAGCGTGGACGCGCCCAGCACCTGCGCCAGCGACGGACCGAACATGACCAGCGCCGCCAGCAGGGCGGACCCGGTCGCGGCGTCGACCATCAGCGCGAGCGTCAGGCTCGTCATGGTCGCCGACGCGTTCCCGAGCGCGCTGCCGATCCACAGGTTGCGGAACTCGCGGCTCGCGAAGAGGTGCCGGTACGTGCTCATCCACGTCCTCGCTTCGCGCCGGGCGCGGATGAGACACGAGTGGCACGGCGCCTACCGATGAACTCGCCTCGCTCCTTCATACCCGGCAGCATCGACGTGCGCCCGGCGGCCGCCTACAGTTTCGGGTGGAGGCGAAACGTTGTCCGAGTTCCTCGTCGACGCCGACACCCTGGCGAACGCCCGGTTCGGGACGTCGCAGCTCACCGAGACGGTGGCCGCGCTGAAGCTGCTGCGTGCGCCTTGCCAGCCGTGGTTCCGTGCCTGGAAGGACACCCACGTCGCCGCCTTCACCGACCAGCTGGCCAGGCACCCGATCTGGGCGGCGATCGTCGACAACGCCTTCGGCCGCAGCTGGGTGGCCGACTTCCTCACCGTTCCACCACTCGAGCCGGACCAGGAGCTGGACGACGAGCTCCAGCTCCTGACCGCGCTCGACGACGACCGGATCCGCGCCGACCTGAGCGTGGTCCGGACGCCGTTGCCGGAGATCCTGTTCGACTCGACCGGGCTCGCCGAGCAGGCGGCCGGCCTGCTGACCTGGATCTGGACGGCCACGGTCGAGCCCGACTGGCCGCGACGACTGCGGCTGCTCCAGGCCGACATCGTGTCGCGGACGTCACGCCTCAGCGAGCAGGGTTGGTCCGGCGTACTGCGTGGGCTCGGGCCGCACGTCCGCTGGCTCGGGGACGGGCGCATCCAGGTGAACCGCTGGGACTACCCGGCGACGGACGTCCGCGGCCAGGACCTGATGTTCATCGCCGCCCACACGTCCGGCGTGAACGTCTCCTGGCGGAAGCCGGACCGGTTCGCCCTGACCTATCCCGTCACCGGGATCTTCGCCGGCACCGAAGTACCCGCCGAGCCGCTGGTCCAGCTCCTCGGCCGCAACCGTGCCCGGATCCTGGTCGAGGCGGCCGGCCCGGTCAGCACGACCGTCCTGGTCGCGACGACCGGTCTGTCCCTGGCCACGGTGTCGGACCATCTCCGCGTGCTGACGGACGCCGGCCTGCTCGAACGCCGCCGTTCAGGACGCTCGGTTCTCTACTGGCAGTCCGACACCGGCCGCCGCGTCGTCCAGCGTCCCACCCCGAACCGCCACCGACCCTGAGTCCTACCGGAGCGTGGGCGCGAGCCGCGGTCCCTCAGGGCAGTTGGATCCCGGTCGACAACGGGAGGTCGGTGACCGACGAGCCGGCGCGGAGGGTGAAGGTGCCGGCCTCGGTGTTCCAGCCGTCGTCCCAGTGATCGAAGGTGTGGTGGTGCAGTTGGACAGTGATCTCCCGTCGCCGGCCGGGCTCAAGGCGGACGACGGCGAAACCGGCCAGCCAGCGGACCGGGCGGTCCACGGTCGACTCGGGACGCTCGGCGTACACCTGGACGACGTGCTTCCCGGCTCGGTCGCCGGTGTTCCGCACTGTGAGAGCGACCGACGACGGATCGATCGCGCGCAGCCCGGACAACTCCCAGGTGGTGTAGCCGAGACCGTGGCCGAACTCGAAGGCCGGCTCGGTGGCGGCGCGGAGCCAGGCGCGGTAGCCGAGGTGGATGCCTTCGTCGTACCGGACCACTCCGTGCCGCGGTGTGACGTCGATGACCGGTACGTCGGACTCCGCGCGCGGCCACGTGGTCGGCAGCCGGCCACCGGGCTCGGCGACGCCGAGAAGCACGTCGGCCAGTGCGTTGCCGTACTCCTGGCCACCGAAGTAGGTGACCAGGAGCGCGGCAACCTCGCCGCGCCAGGGCAGCAGGACGGGCGAGCCCGCGTTGACGACCACGACCGTGCGCGGGTTGACCGCGGCGACGGCCCGGACCAGGTCGTCCTGCCGGCCCGGAAGGGCCAGGGTGGTCCGGTCGTACCCCTCGGACTCGACCTGCGAGTTCGTGCCGACGACCACGACCGCGACGTCGGCCGCGCGGGCCGCCGCGACCGCCTCGTCGATCAGCGCCTGCGGGTCCGACCGGTCCGGCTCGATGCCGACGGTGATGCTGAGCGCGTTGCCGAGGCCGCCTGCTCGGGTCGGCAGGTCGAGCTCGACGCGGACGTCGACCGGTCGCCCGGCAGTCACGTCGAGCGGGACGGAGATCGACGGCGGTGACAGGATCGCGGCGCCCAGGTCGGTGCCGGCCGGGACCGCGGTCGCTTCGTGCAGCAGCATGCCGTCGGCAAAGATCCGGCCGTGGCCGACCGAGGCGAAGCCGAGCAGCACCCGACCGGACTCCGCCGGGGTGTACGTCGTCCGGAACTCGAAGACCGCGGTCTCGGTGACCGGCGCGTCCCCGCCGAGGTAGACCAGCGCACTGGAGAACCGGTCCTCGGCGAACAGTTCGGTCCCGTCGGCGTCGAGGAAGCGTGCGCGGGCACCGGGACGGCCGGTCTCCGGATTCGTCATCGTGGCCAGTGGCAGCTCGGCGACGCCCTCCTGCACGACCGCGCCGAGCGAGTACGTCACGTCGGCACCGGGCAGTGCGTCGCGAAGTCCGTCGAGCGGCGAGACCACCGACGACGGGATCACGGTCGCGCTTCCGCCGCCCTGGGTACGCGCATCCCGGGCGTTGTGCCCGATCACCGCGACGCGCCGGAGGGTGCCGGGGGTCCACGGCAGCTCGCCGTCGTTCCGCAGCAGCACCGAGCCCTCGGCCGCCGCCGTCCGCGTGAACGCGAGACCGTCCACCTGCGGAACCTCGGCCGGCTTCCCGAAACCTTCGAGTGCCCCGACCCGGGCGGCCAGTCCGAGCACTCGCAGCACCTTCCGGTCGATCGCCACCTCCTCGATCTCCCCGGACCGGACCGCCTCGACCAGTGCGTCCCCCCACGCCCCGACCGGCCCCGGCATCGCCAGGTCCTGCGAGTGCTTGGCACTCTCCAGGCTGCGGACGGCGGTCCAGTCGCTGACGACGACACCGTCGAAGCCCCACTCGCTGTTCAGCGGGGTCTCGAGCAGCTCGTTCTCCGACGCGGTCGCACCGTTGATGGAGTTGTACGCACTCATCACCAGCCAGGCCTGGGACTCGACGACCGCCTTCTCGAACGCCAGCAGGTACACCTCGCGGAGGGCGCGGTCGCCGACCTCGACGTCCGCGGTGAAGCGATCGGTCTCGAAGTCGTTCGCGACGTAGTGCTTCGGGGTGGCGCCGACACCGAGCTCCTGGACGCCGGCGACGTACGCCGCGGCGAGCTCGGCGGTGAGCACCGGGTCCTCGCTGAAGGCCTCGAAGTGCCGGCCGCCGAGTGGCGAGCGGTGCAGGTTGATCGTCGGGCCGAGGGCGACGTCGACGCCCTTGCGGCGGGCCTCGAGAGCGCAGACCACGCCGTACCGGTGGGCGACGGCGAGGTCCCAGGAGGACGAGAGCGCGGTCGCGGACGGGAGGTTCAGGGACGGGTCGCGTTCGTCCCAGACGGCTCCGCGGACCCCGCTCGGGCCGTCGGACAGCACCATCGACCGCAGCCCGATCGCGGGCAGCGGGTGCGTGGACCAGAAGTCCTGGCCGGTGAGGATCCGGACCTTCTCCTCGAGCGTCAGGCGGCCGAGGAGCTCGCCGAGGTCAGCAGGTGTCGAGCGCACGCGTGTCACTGTACGCATCAAAACCAAGTGGTGCTAGGTTTTTAGCATGGCAACCAGAGGGCCGTACGCGAAGGGCGTCGCCAAGCGGGAGGAGATCCTCAGCAAGGCGCTCGAAGTGATCGCCCGGCAGGGCTACCGGAAGACGTCCACCCGTGAGCTGGCGGCCGCGGTCGGGCTGAGCGAGGCCGGACTGCTGCACTACTTCGGTTCGAAGGAGAAGCTGTTCGAGGCCGTGTTGCGGGCACGCGACGAGGCCGACACCGCGCGGCTGGGGGACGAGCTCGACGTGATCGACAAGCTCGGTGCGGTCGTGCGGCACAACGCCGACGTTCCCGGTCTGGTCCAGCTGTACTCGACGTTCTCCACCGAGGCCGGTGACCCGCAGCATGGTGCGCACGAGTACTTCGTCGAGCGCTACCAACGGCTGCGCGCGGCGTTGGCCGCGAGCGTCCGGGCCCGGCAGGCGGACGGCACCATGAGTACGGCGGCCGACCCGGAGAAGATCGCCACGCTGCTGATCGCCGTGTCCGACGGCCTGCAGATCCAGTCGCAGTACCGGCTGGACGCCGAGCCGGCCGACGTCCTGGACCACCTGGTGGAGTTGCTGGGCGCGGGATAGTTGGGGCATGACGAGCTCCGCGGAGGAAGCGGCCCGGCCGGCGGCTCCGGCGACCGGCCGGCGGGTGCTGACGAAGGAGGTCTGGCTGGTCCTGGCGTTGTCGCTCGGCGCGTCCGGGGTGTCCGCGATCATCTCGTTCACCGGGGTGCTGACGTCGGCGAAGCCGATCAGCGGCCAGACCGCGGTCATCGTCGGCTCGCGCGCGCCCGGCCGGCCGTGGCTGGACCTGGCCTGGCAGCTGTTCGCGGTGCTGACCGCGCTCGTGCCGGTGGCACTGGTGGCGCACTTCCTCGCCCGTGGCGGCGAGACGATGCGCACCCTCGGGTTCGACCTGCGGGACCGGCTCCGCGACCTCGGGCGCGGGACGGCGGTCGCCGCCGCGATCGGGGGCGCCGGCCTTGCCTTCTACCTGGCGGCCTACGCGACCGGAGCCAACCTGAGCGTCGATCCGGCCCGGCTGCCGGACGTCTGGTGGCGGATCCCGGTGCTGATCCTGGTCGCGGCCCAGAACGCGATCCTGGAGGAGGTCATCGTGCTGGCCTACCTCAACCGCCGGTTGGACGAGCTCGGGTGGTCCGTCGGCCGCAGTACGGCGGCCAGCGCGCTGCTGCGCGGGTCGTACCACCTCTACCAGGGGCTCGGCGGGTTCTTCGGGAACGTGCTGATGGGAGTCGTCTTCTGCTACCTCTACCGCCGGTGGGGCCGGGTGATGCCGCTCGTGGTGGCGCACACCCTGGTCGACATCGGTGCGCTGGTCGGGGCGACGTACCTGATCGGGAAAGTCGGCTGGCTGCCGGGCTGAAATCCACCTGGGACGTAACCGATGGGTGCTCTGTCAGGTTGTCATATCGTGACTGTTCACGGGGAAATCACGAGTCCGCCGGAGATCGACCCGGGGTTGGCGGCCGCGGCGCTGGCGGTGTTCGCGCACCGGCACGAGGTGGTCCATCTGCTGTACGCCGCGGTCGACGAGCCGGACGCGCTGGCCCGGATCGCCGATCTCCTGCACGTCGACGAGGCGACCATCAGCCGCGTCCTGGACCAGCCGCTGCGGTGGCTGCTGCCGCAGTTCCGCACCGAGCTGGAGACCATCGCCGCCGATCCCGAGCCCCTCACGACCGGGTGACCGCCGCCTGAGGGCTGCCGGCGGCGGCCCGGCCGAGTGAGAGCGGCCGGACGCCGCCGGTGCCCAGTCCTCACACCGGGGCGCCGGCGGTGACCAGTCCACCGTCGATGACCAGGTCCTGACCGTTCACATACGACGCCTCGTCGCTGGCCAGGAATGCGACCGCGCCGGCCACGTCCTCCGCGGTGCCGATCCGGCCGGCGGGAACCGCCGCGACCACGGCCGCGTGCGCCTCCGGCGTGACGTTGTCGTGGAACATCGGCGTCTCGATGTAGCCGGGGCTGACCGAATTCACCCGGATCCGCCGCGGTGCAAGTTCGGCGGCGACCGTGTGTGTCAGATTGTGAACGGCCGCCTTGGTCGCGGCGTACACGGACGCACCCGGCAGACCGCGCTGGATGGTCCAGGACGCGTTGATCACGACCGCGGCGCCGTCGGACAGCAGCGGGACCAGCTTCTGGACGGTGAAGAACACCCCCTTGAAGTTGATGTCCACGACCCGGTCGAACTCGGCCTCGCTGGTCTCCGCCGCGGGCTCGAACGCGGCCACACCGGCGTTCGCGAAGACGACGTCGAGATGGCCGTACCGGTCACGCACGGTGATGACCAGGGTGTCGAGATCGGCCAGGCTCGACGTGTCGCCAGGGACCGCGACCACCCGGCCGGCAGCGCCCAGGCCGGCCGCGGCGGTGTCGAGCCGGGCCTTGTCCCGTCCGGTGATGACGACCTGGGCACCCTCCGCCAGCAGCCGGCGGGCCACGGCCAGGCCCATCCCGCTGGAGCCGCCGGTGACGAGCGCGATCTTGCCTGCGAATCGATCAGTCATGCCGTCCAGCCTGCCGGTTGTTGCGCGCGGCAAACAGTGTGTGCTGAACGTGGGTCCGGCACCACCAGGCTAGGCGGGCCTGGGGACGTAGAGTTCCAGGTACCAGTCGGGGTGGTCGGTGACCGCGAGCGTGGTCAGGTCGAAGAACAGCTCACCGGCCTCCGGATGCAGGACCGCCTTGACCGCCTGTCCGGGCACGCCGACCTCGTGCCGGGCCCACAGCCCGGCGAACTCCGGACTCGACGTACTGAGCTCGTCGACCACTCGCTGGTACTCCTGGTCCCCGGGCGCGCGGGCCGCGTCCGCCCGGAACGCCGCGACGACGGCCGGTGCGACGGTCGCCCAGTGGACGTGCATCCCGCGGTACCGCGCGTTGGTGAAGAACGAGACCAGGCAGTTGACGTCGGTGTCGCCGTACCCGAACACCGTGCGGGTCGCGTCGTTGATCGCGAGCAGGTTCCAGTACCGGTCCCGCAGGATCGCCGGCCGCGGCGACCATGCGTCCACCAGTCGCCGCAGTTCGGGGGAGACCTCGGCATTGTCCGTCGCCGGTCTGAGCGGAGGGTTGAGACCAGCCAGCAGGTAGAGGTGCGCCCGCTCCGGCTCGGTCAGCCGCAACGCCCTCCCGATGGCGTCGAGCACCTCGCCCGACACGTTGATGTCCCGGCCCTGCTCGAGCCACGTGTACCAGGACACCCCGACCCCGGCCAGCGACGCGACCTCCTCCCGCCGCAACCCCGGCGTCCGCCGCCTCCCCACCACCGGAAGCCCGACCTCAGCCGGCGCCACCGCCGCCCGTCGGGCCCGCAAGAATTCCCGCAACTGCTCCCTCGTGGCCACACGCCACGCTAACAACCAGCTGTCCGTGGGCCCGGTAACCGCAGGGCCCACGGACAGCTCCGGTCTAGAAGGCGAACTGGTTCAGGGCGGCGAACTTGTCGGGGGATCCGTCGTTGCTGGTTGCGACGATGCGGCGGGTGATGGTGTGGCTGCCGCCGGCGGGGAGGTCGAGCTCGAACTTGCTCATCGTCCAGATCGCCTGCGAGTAGCCGGTGAAGGCGCCGCTGCCGGCGCTGTAGACCAGCCCGTACGTCTGGTTGTCGGCGCTGGTCCCGGACTGACCGATCCAGCGCTTCGCGTCCGGCGTGTGGACGAACGGACCACCGCTGGTGACCGGTGTGTTGCCAGACACCGCCGAGCGGGACCCCGGCCCATCGTGGTCGAGCGCGTCACCGGCCCACACTGTCAGCGGCGCGCCGGTGCCGTTGGTGAACGTGGTCGACGCGGTGATGAACTGCTCGTCCGGGGTCGCGGTGTACGTCGTCACCACCTTGAGGTCCGGGTTCTCGGCCGAGGTCCCGGTGACCCGGACGACCGCCTTCGCGCCGGTGTTCTCGACGATCTGTACGTCGGTCGACCGGACCTGCAACTGCTGCCAGGCACTGCCTCCGGCCGGCTCGCTGGTGCTCACGTACGGCAGGTTGATCCAGTCCAGCTGGTCCGGCTGTCCGGTGATCGCCAGGTCGACGACCTTGCCTGGCGTTGACGGGGTCATCTGCGGGTCCTGGAAGACCTTCGCGACCGCCATCGCCAGGCGTTTGTTCTCGATCACGATGTCCTGGGCACCGGCCTCGACCAGGCCGCTCGGCAGCCGCTTGCCGATGCTCGCGTCGACCGCGACCGGGGCGGTCTCCAGGTCGATGCCCGGCACACCGGTGGTGCCGACGGTGATCTCGCGGGCCGCGGTCGCGTAGCCGAGACGCGCGGACTGGACGGTGTAGGTGCCGGCGCCCTTCTCGACGGCGAGCCGGTAGTTGCCGGCCGCGTCGGTCGAGGTGGACGCGATCGCCGAACCGTTCTGGAGCAGGCTCACCGTGGTCGAGGCCAGCGGCTCGCCGGTGGTCTGCTTGGTCACCTTGCCGGACACCACCGGCCACGGATTGGCCGCGACACCGCCGGGGGTGAAGGCGTACAGGTTGCCGTCGAGCGCGCCGACCACGACAGTGTTGCCGCTGACCGCGGGGCCCGCCGAGACCCATGTGCCGAGGTCGTGCTGCCACAGCGGCTGACCGGTACGGGCGTCCACTGCGTAGAAGCTGCCGCCGTTCGAGCCGACGAACAGCGTGTTGCCGCTGAGCGCGGGCGAGGTGAACGACCCGCCGCGGTACTGCTGACCCGGCAGCAGCCGCTTCCAGATCACCGCGCCGGTGGCGGCGTCGAGCGCGGCCACCTCACCACTCGGGAAGCCCATGTAGACGACGTCACCCTTGATCGCGGCCGCCGCCGGGGTGGCGTTGCCGTTGACCAGCGACGGCCAGGAGCTTCGGTAGCTCCACAGCGTGGCGCCGGTGCTGCCGTCGCGGGCGATGATGCCGTTGCCGGAGCCGATGAAGACCCGGCCGCCCGCGGCCGACGGGATGCCGTCCTGCCAGCCGCCGAGGGCGGCCGCGCCGGTCCACTCCTGCGCACCGGTCCGCAGGTTGTACGAGATCACCCGGTCGGCGGTCTCGTTGCCGACGTACACGTGCCCGTCGGCGACCACCGGCGTACCGTCGCTCATGGTCGCGCCGCTCATCGGGGACGCCCAGATCCGGGTGCCGGTCTTGGCGTCGAGGGCGACCAGCAGGCCGCGGCTCGCCTCGCCGTGCCGGGTCTGGTACGGGTAGAGCACCTTGCCGTCGGCAACCGTTACGCCGTAGTAGCCGTACGTGCGCTGGTTGTTGCCTTCCGGCGCCGGGCCCGGGTCGTTTCGCCACCTGAGCGTCCCCGTCCTGGCATCGACCGCGAACAGTGTGCCTCGCAGCGTCGGCACGTAGACGAGCCCGTCGGCCACCGCGACACTGCCATGCACCGACGACGGTACGGCGTAGCTCCACAGCTGCTTGCCGGTCGCCAGCGAGACCGCGTGCACGGCGCTGTTGCCGTCGCCGTTCTCGTCCCGCGTCCCGGCGTACACGACGCCGTCGACGATCGCGGGGGAGCCGGTGAGGAACGTGCCCTTCGTCCGGTAGGACCAGGCCAGCCGCTGACCGGCGGCGACGACGTCGGCCGAGACACCGGTATGCCCGGCGTCGCCGTGGTGCTGGGACCAGTTCGCACCGGCCACGGGCGTGATCGCCTTCTCGTTGGTCAGCGTGAACGTCGAGCTGCGCCTCCAGGTCGCGCCACTCTTGTCGGCCGCCTCCACCGTGATGGTGTGCTTGCCGATCCGCGGCCGGCCGGGCAGGACGCCGTACCAGGTGAACTCACCGGTGGACCGCAGCGGGATCCAGCCGCCGTTGTCGATCCGGTAGCGGACCGTCTTCGGTGCGTCCGTGGTGTCGTAGGCGTTCACCTGGACGCCGGGGAAGCGGTCGAGCGGGACCGACGTCCCCGGAGCGGGACTGACGATGGTGAGGTCCTTCTCCGCGCCGTACAGCCGGAACGGGTTGTCGAAGGCCTTGTTGTCCATGTTCACGAACCGGAACCCGCGCGGCGAGTTGTCGATCGTGTACGAGCTGGACACGGTCTGGACGTGCTTCGCGGTGCCGGCGAAGTCGCTGCGTGGCTCGACGTCGTTGGAGTGCTCGTGGCCGACCAGGATCAGCTCGGCGCCGTACTGCTCGAGCAGCTTGCCGTACTCGTCGTACACCGACGGCGAGCCGAACGGCACGTTCATCGGCTGGTGGGTGAGCACGACCAGGTGCTTGCCCTTCTTGACGTTCTGGGCCAGGTCGGCCTTCACCCACTCCAGCTGCTCGGCGAACGGCGCGGCGCCGTTGTTCTCCAGCACCAGGAAGTGCCGGTCGCTGTAGTCGAACGAGTACCACTCCGGACCGACGTGCCGGCGGTAGTTGTTGATCCGCTCCTTGTACGTCGCCCCCGCCGAGTACTCGTGGTTGCCGACGGCCGGCCAGACCGGCACCTTCGAGTGCGCGGTGCCGGCCTTGTAGAACTCGAACTCCGCGTCGGTCGCGTTGTTCGTCAGGTCGCCGCTGACCTGGATGAACGCGAGGTTCTGCCGGGTCGTGTTGATCTCGGTGATCTGCTCGGCAAGTTGCGCGTTCACGTGCGGGTCGGCGACGTTGCCGAAGGTGAACCCGCCGTTCGCGGACTTCTTGTCCTTGCGGAGGCCGAAGTCGACCTCCTTGATGTCGCCGGTGGCGAGCCGACCGAGGTCCCGGTAGAACTTCGCGGTCATGTTCGCGTCGGTGCCGACCGAGTAGCCGGCCGGCTGGGTGACGAACACCAGGTCGACGTCGCGGCGCTCGACGTCGGTGCTCAGGGTGTAGCGGCCCTGGGCGTCGGTCACGACGATCTGCTGCCCGTCGGACACGCTGACACCGGGCAGCACCGGCTCGCCGCGGTCGAACCGGTCGTCGTTGTCGCGGTCCTCGAAGACCGTCCCGGAGATGGTGGCGCTCGGGCCGTCGACGGCGTCGGCGATGACCCCGCTGAGCGGCACGCCGATCACCATCACCGTCAGCCCGGCGGTGACGCCGTACAGAATTCTGTGCGCTCTCGTCGTCGTCCGATGTTCACGCGACGAGCGGGTCAGGCGAATCATGTGAAGAGGAACCTTTCCACGAACCAGTAGAGGCCTAGGGCGGCGACGACCCCGGTCGCCGTGCGGACCACCGGGACCGCGAGGCGGCCGCGGCGGATGAGCAGGACCAGGGGGAACACGGCGACCAGCAGCATCGCCTGACCGGCCTCGATGCCGACGTTGAAGCTCAGCAGCGAGACCAGCAGTTCCGGGCTGACCCCATCGGTGATCCGCAGCGACCCGGCGAAGCCGAGACCGTGCAGAAGACCGAAACCGAAGACCACCGGCAGCCGGTGGCGGGTGGAGCCGAGCAGGTTCTCGACCGCGACGAAGGCGATCGAGAGCGCGATCAGCGGCTCGACGACGACCGCCGGGACCGAGATCCCGCCCAGCAGGGTGGAGACGAGGGTGACGCTGTGCGCCACGGTGAACATCGAGACGACCTGCAGCAGGCTGCGGAAGGTGGTCGCGCCGAGGATGAGGGCGACCACGAACAGCACGTGGTCCAGCCCGAGCAGGATGTGCTCGACGCCCAGCTTCCCGAACTGCAGGGTGGACGACCCGAGCGTGTTGTCGCCGACGGTGAAGTCGTGCCGCGAACGATCGAGGACGGCGCGTCCGGACGTCTCGGCGAAGGTGTACTCGACCACGTTGGTGTGGTCGTCCGCGACCGCCTCGGACTCGGCGAAGACGTCGTACCGCAGGCGGAACTGGCCGCGGTCGCCCGGGCAGGAGTAGACCAGACCGAGGTCGGCGTACGGTTTGTCCGCCCGCTGACCGACGGACGTGGTCGCCAGTGCCGGCTCACACGCGGCGCCGTCGAGGGAGACGACGACCCGGTCGTGCAGGTACTCCGCGAGCTTCGGCTTGGCCGCGTCGAGCGCCTGCGCCCGCTGCCCGTCGTCGGTGGCCGGTACGCCGAGATCGACGGCCCGCGCGAGTACGGCGTACTCCAGGCTGAGCTGGTAGGTCACCTGGCTGCCGTTCTGGCGGACCGTGGAGTAGCCGGTGGACGCGATCACATGGGCGGACGCGGTCGTCGCTCCCAGGGTGAACAGGAGCAGGACGAGTCCGGAGAAGGCAAGCAAGCGCCGCATGAGACGTCATCCCACGCGACTCCGGCAAGCAGTGGGTGTCCAGTCAGGAAACGATCTCCGCCTGGCGTGCGGCCAGAAAATCGCACCTGCGAACGGGTCGCACGGGATAGGTTCGGCGGGTGCGGACTTATCGGGACGATGTGCTGGAGATCGCGGACGAGCTGACCGAGGCGACGTCGAGGTGTTCACCGCGCCGCCGTGGGAGCACCGCGCTCCGGAGGAGACGCGGGTCGCCTTCCGGAGACGGCTCGAGGGCGATGCGCGGCGGGACGGGTTCCGGGCGCTGGTGGAGCGGTCGGCCGACGGCGCGATCGCGGGCTTCGTGACCGGGTGGACGACGCCGGCGCCGTTCCGGACGGACCGTGCGTACGGGAAGGTGCTCGAACGGCTCGGTGCACAGCAGGTGGAGGAGCTGCTGGTCGGAGCGTTCGAGATCGACGAACTCGGCGTACGGCTGAGTGCACGGGGGACCGGACTCGGCCGGCGGTTGCTGTCGGCCGCCGTGGGCGAGCAGCCGCGGGCCTGGCTGCTGACCTGGAACCAGGCGCACGACACGATCGCGTTCTACCGCCGGGTCGGCTGGCGCGAGCCGCCGGTCCGCGGGCCGGAGACCGACATCGTCGTCTTCCTCGCCCCGGATCAGGTCACAGGCTGAACAGGTCGGTGGCGTTGCGCCACATGATCGCTTCCTCCTCCGGCGGGGTGAGACCGGCGGCCTCGAACGTGCCGAGGGCGACCGACGGGTCGATCAGCGTCGCGTCGGTGCCGAACATCAGCCGGGACGGGCCGATCCGGTCGAGGATCCACCGGATCCGGCCGGCGTCGGGCGCGGACCAGCACGGCTCGAACCAGATGCCGTCGCTGCGGCTCGCGGCCTCGGGGACGAGTGGCCAGCCGTTGGCGCCCATGTGACCGGCGATCACCCGGGCGCCCGGCACCCGGGCGGCGACGTCGGCGAGGTCGAGCACGTTGTCTCCCCAGGTGTGCACCAGGGTAGGCAGGCCGAACTCGGTGGTGAGCTCGATCGCGGCCTGCATGCCGGGGGAGTCGATCGGGGTCCGGCTGTACTCGGTGTGGATCTTCGCGCCGACCCACCGGGACCGGCCGTCACCGGCGAGCAGTTCGTCGAGGTCGGCGCGGGCCTCGTCGAGCCGGCGCGGGTCGACCACGAGCATCCCGCGCAGCCGCGGGTCGGTGGGGAGTTGGGCGGCGAGTGAGCGATTGCCGGCCGGGGCGTCGTACACGATGGCCTCGATCGCCGACACCAACTGGAGGTCGATGCCGAACCGGTCCATCAGTTCACTGTTGACCGAGACGCTGCCGACGTCCATGGAGAAGAACCACGGCCCCCAATCGGTCTCTTATACA
>NZ_SMKR01000059.1 GCF_004348725.1 Kribbella turkmenica | reverse complement strand
GGCCAGGCCGGTGAGGTCGTCGGCGAGGAGCGGGGAGACGATCGGGTCGGGGCGGATCGTCGGGTCGGGGGTGTAGTGGTCGCGGTACCAGACGATGTCGTCCTCGGTGAGGATGAAGCCGCCGTCGCCGAACAGGTCACGGCTGGGGCGGCGGTTCACCAGGTCGAGGGCGGGATAGAGCAGTACCTGGAGGGCGGGCCGCGGCAGGTCGCGGCGTACACACTGCTGGGCGACCACCGCGGCGAGGTTTCCGCCGGCGCTGTCGCCGCCGACGGCGACCAGCGCAGGGTCGGCGCCGAGGTCCCCGGCGTGGTCGACGGCCCACGTGAACGCGGCGATCGCGTCCTCGGCAGCGGTCGGGGCCGGTGCCTCGGGAGCGAGGCGGTAGTCGACGGACAGCACCCGGATCCCGGCGTCGTCGGCCAGCGAGCGGCAGAGCGCGTCGTGGGTGTCGAGGTCGCCGACGACCCAGCCGCCACCGTGGAGGAAGACGAGCAGGCCGCGGCCGGCGGCGCGCGGGACGTAGAGGCGGGCTCCGAGTTGCCCGTCGGCGCCACGGACGGTGAGCTCGGTCACACGCTGTAGGTCACGCGGTGTGCCGGAGACCAGTTTGCACAAGGTCCGCAGGTGGGACCGGGCCGTCGGCACGTCCGACTTGGGTGCGCTCGGCAACAATTTCTCGACCCGCAGCAGCAACCGCAGCTCGGGGTCGAGCGTGTTGCCGACGATCTGGACCGGCGCACCGGCCAGCCGCCGCCGCACAGCCGTCGGCAGCGCGTACAGCGGGGTCAGGGCGTTCGCCTGTACGGCGGAGACCGTGCCGCGGAGCAGCGAGTCCAGTCGTGAGTTCACGAGGAGTGACGCTAGCAACAGGAACGGCGCGGCCGGCCACCGGAATCGACATGCGCCCGGCCACCTCTCGTTCACCAAAGGATGCGATGCTGGTCAGCGTGGCAGGAGACTTGCTGGCGTCCCACAACCGGGAGTACGACGTCGAGCCGCCGTACGACATCGCGGCGGCCGGGGACCTACCGGCGGACCGTTTCTCGGATCGCGAACTGAGCTGGCTGGCGTTCAACCAACGGGTGCTCGAGCTGGCCGAGGACGACCGGATCCCGTTGCTCGAGCGGGCGAAGTTCCTGGCCATCTTCGCCAGCAACCTGGACGAGTTCTTCATGGTCCGGATCGCCGGCCTGAAGCGCCGGATCGCGGCCGGGGTCGCGGTCCGGGCGGCCAGCGGGCTGCTGCCGCGCGAGGTGCTCGACCGCAGCCTGAGCCGGAGCCGCGAGCTGATGGACCGGCACGCCGAGACCTGGCGGAAGGCGGTCCAGCCGGCGCTGACCGAGCAGGGCATCGACATCCTGCGCTGGGACGACCTGGAGCACACCGAGCGCGAGGACATGACCCGGTTCTTCCGGGACCGGGTGTTCCCGGTGCTGACCCCGCTGGCGGTCGACCCGTCGCACCCGTTCCCGTACATCTCGGGCCTGTCGCTGAACCTGGCGGTCGTGGTCCGCAACCCCGACACCGGCGGCGAGCACTTCGCCCGGGTCAAGGTGCCGCCGCTGCTGCCGCGGTTCATCCAGGTGGCCGAGGGCCGGTTCGTGCCGCTGGAGGATGTGATCGCGACCCACCTGGGGCAGCTGTTCCCAGGGATGGAGGTCATCCAGCACCACACGTTCCGGGTCACCCGCAACGAGGACCTGGAGGTCGAGGAGGACGACGCCGAGAATCTGCTGGCCGCGCTCGAGAAGGAGCTGCTGCGCCGCCGGTTCGGTCCGCCGGTACGGCTCGAGGTCGAGGAGTCGATCGACCCGCAGGTACGGGCGCTGCTGCTGTCCGAGCTCGGGGTCACCGAGGCCGAGGTGTTCGAGCTGCCCGGTCCGCTGGATCTGCGCGGCCTGTTCGCGATCGCGGGCCTGGACCGCGCCGAGCTGAAGTACCCGGGTTTCGTCCCGTCCACGCACCCACACCTGGCCGAGATGGAGACGTCCAACCCGGCGGACATGTTCTACGCGCTGAAGCAGCGCGACGTGCTCGTGCACCATCCGTACGACTCGTTCTCGACGAGTGTGCAGCGGTTCATCGAGCAGGCGGCCGCCGATCCGCACGTGCTCGCGATCAAGCAGACGCTGTACCGGACCAGCGGTGACTCCCCGATCGTGGACGCGCTGATCGACGCGGCCGAGGCCGGCAAGCAGGTGCTGGTGCTGGTGGAGATCCAGGCCCGCTTCGACGAGCAGGCGAACATCAAGTGGGCCCGTCAGCTGGAGCACGCCGGGTGCCACGTCGTGTACGGCGTCATCGGTCTCAAGACCCACTGCAAGCTGTCGATGGTGGTCCGCGACGAGCCGGACGGGCTGCGCAGGTACGTCCACATCGGCACCGGCAACTACCACCCGAAGACCGCCCGGCTCTACGAGGACCTCGGGCTGCTGACCAGCGACAAGGTGGTCACCGAGGACATCGCACACCTGTTCAACCATCTGTCCGGGTTCGCCCGCAGCGCCGGTTACCGGCGCATCCTGGTCGCCCCGCAGTCGGTACGGCGTGGGCTCGTCGAGCGGATCGACCGCGAGGTGCAGCACCACCTGGCCGGCCGCCCGGCCCGGGTCCGGATCAAGGTGAACAGCCTGGTCGACGAGGCCCTCTGCGACGCGCTGTACCGGGCGTCACAGGCGGGCGTACCGGTCGAGCTGTGGATCCGCGGCATCTGCACGCTCCGGCCCGGCGTACCGGGGCTGTCGGAGAACATCCAGGTGCGCAGCGTTCTGGGCCGGTTCCTCGAGCACAGCCGGGTGTTCTGGTTCGAGAACGGCGGTGAACCGGAGGTGTGGATCGGCTCGGCCGACCTGATGCACCGCAACCTGGACCGCCGGGTCGAGGTCCTGGTTCAGCTGAAGGAGCTCGACCACGTCGCCGAGATGCGGGAGATGTTCGACCTCGCCCTCGACGAGGGCACCGGCTCGTGGTGGCTGCAACCGGACGACACCTGGCAGGCCAGGCTGTCCGGGCCGGACGGTGCGCCGCTCCGCGATCTGCAGAATAGACTCATCGCCACGCGTGGCCGCCGCAGAACCGCTGACCCCATTACCTAGGGTGATCCCATGAGCGAGCGAAGCGAGCTCATCGTCGAACACAGCGCATGTCGTGTCTCATGCGCGGCCGGAGCGAAGTGAGGACGTGCATGAGCACCTCGGCGACCGTCATCGCCGCAGGTGGTGTCGTCTGGCGCGAGCGCCGCGGCACCCGCCAGGTGCTGCTCGTGCACCGGCCCCGGTACGACGACTGGTCGCTGCCGAAAGGCAAGCTCACGCCGCAGGAGCACGTGCTGCAGGGCGCCCGTCGGGAGATCGAGGAGGAAACCGGCCAGCAGGTCGTCCTGGGGCCGCCGCTCGGTGTGCAGCGCTACACGGTCCGCAAGAACGGCGGGACCGCGCCGAAGCTCGTGCACTACTGGTCGGCGACTCCGCTGGACGACGCCGACTTCCAGCCGAACAGCGAGGTCGACGAGGTCGCCTGGCTCCCGCTGAACAAGGCACGCACCAAACTCAGCTACCCGCGTGACGTGGACATCCTCAACTGCCTGGACCGAATCATCCCCGTGGTCGCCACGCTGGTCCTGCTGCGGCACACCGAGGCGATGAAGCGGAACGACTGGGAGAGCAAGGACACCGCCCGGCCGCTCAGCCCGACCGGGACCGCGCAGGCCGAGCGTCTGACCGGAGTACTGGCCGCGCTCGGGGTGAACCGGCTGATCAGCAGCGACGCGGAGAGGTGCGTGGCGACGCTGACGCCGTACGCCGCCTCGATCGACCGGCACATCCATCTCTGGCCGGAGATCTCGGAGCGCGGGTACGACGCCGACCCGGGGGCGCTCGCCGGGCTGGCCGGGAAGGCGTGGAAGCCGGGCAGGGTGACGGTGGTGTGCTCACACCGGCCGGTGCTGCCGGCGCTGGCCCGGGAGCTCGGGCTGCGGGTGGGCAAGTTCTCGCCGGGGGCGTTCCTGGTGGCGCACCAGTTGGGGGACGGACGTCTCATCTACGAGCGGTTCAGCGCTCCGTAGGAGGCACTACCAGCACGGGTCGGTGACGATCCAGGCACAGCCGCCGGGGTGCCCGGATGACTCCGGGAGCGGCGGGTATGTTCCTACCGAGGAACCTGGCGCCCCACCGGGCCCGGGTCTGAGGAGAGGTTCCGGGCGCACCATGACGATGATGCGAGAACTGACACTGATCGGGATCCGGATGGAATCGCCCAACCGGGCCCCGGTGATGATGCTGCGCGAGACCGAGGGTTACCGCTACCTGCCGATCTCGATCGGCTCCGTCGAGGCGACCGCGATCGCCTACGAGGAGCAGGGGCTGCGCCCGTCGCGGCCGCTCACCCATGACCTGATGCGCGACCTGATCCAGGCGTTCGGGGTGCACATCGAGGCGGTCGAGATCGTCGAGTTGCGGGACGCCGTCTTCTACGCCGAACTGGTGCTGGCCAACGGCGCCCGGGTGTCGGCCAGGCCGTCCGACTCGGTCGCCCTCGCGGTCAGGCTCAACACTCCGATCCGCTGTACGGAACAGGTCCTGCGCGAAGCCGGGGTGGCGACCCCGGAGGAGGAACAGGCTGAGCTCGAGCGCTTCCGCCAGTTCCTCGACGGCGTGGCCCCGGAGGACTTCTCCAGCTGACGCGTGCACGCTGACCGTGCGCTGATCGAACAGGCGCTGCTGGACACACAGAGTCACGGCTCTTAACTCAGTTCACCTATTGGCCCCCTGACGGCACGCCAAGCGTCGTTCACGCGCTCGGAATCGTTCACCGCTCGTTTACCGGCGACGGACCGGTCGGTCACCTGGTCTCCCTACCGTCTGTGGAAGTTCAGAAGTCTGATTCCCGCAGAAGGGCAACACTCTCGTGTCCGTCAATCGCCTGCTCCGCGTCGGCACCGTCGCCGTGGCATCCCTCGGCGTCCTCGCTCTGAGCGCTTGTGGCAGTGACCCGGAGCCGTCCGGCTCCTCGAGCCCGGAGGGTTCGTCGTCGACCGGCGCCGACTGCCCCCAGGGCACCCTGAACGCAGAGGGCTCCTCGGCGCAGAAGAACGCCATCGAGGAAGTCATCGCCAAGTACAACGAGAAGTGCGCCGACGTCACGGTGAACTACAACCCGACCGGTTCCGGTGCGGGCATCAAGCAGTTCAACGCGGCCCAGGTCGACTTCGCCGGGTCGGACTCCGCGCTCAAGACCGAGGCGGCCGACGGTGACTCCGAGGCCGCCACGGCGGCCAAGCGCTGCGAGAACAACGCCGCGCTGAACCTGCCGATGGTCATCGGCCCGGTCGCGATCGCCTACAACGTCGACGGCCTGGACAAGCTGGTCCTGGACGGCGCCACCGCGGCGAAGATCTTCCAGGGCACGGTGAAGACCTGGAACGCGCCGGAGATCGCCAAGCTCAACCCGGGCGTCACCCTGCCGTCCGCCCCGATCTCGGTGTTCTTCCGGTCCGACGAGTCCGGCACCACCGAGAACTTCACCAAGTACCTGGCCGCCTCCGGCGGTGGCGCCTGGACCGGCAAGCCGGCCAAGAAGTGGACCGGCACGGGTGCCGGCAAGGAGAAGTCCGCCGGTGTCGCCGAGGGCGTGAAGAGCACGAAGAACTCGATCACCTACGTCGAGTGGTCCTACGCCGTCGACAACAAGCTCGGCGTCGCGCAGATCGACAACGGCTCCGGTACGCCGGTCGAGCTGACCGCCGAGTCCGCCGGCAAGGCGCTGGCCGCCGCGAAGGTGACCGGCACCGGCAACGACCTGTCGATGAGCCTGGACTACGCGACCAAGGAGGCGGGCGCCTACCCGATCATTCTGGTCACCTACGAGATCGCCTGCAGCAAGGGCCTGCCGGCCGAGAAGACCGCGCTGGTCAAGAGCTTCCTGAGCTACTTCGCCAGCACCGACGGCCAGGCGTCGCTGACCGAACTGAACTACGCGCCGCTCCCGGACGAGATCCGGACCAAGGTCGACGCGGCCATCCAGTCGATCAGCTGACGACGAACCAGCGGTGATGCGAGCCCCGGCCGGTCCGAGAGTCCTCGGAGGCGGCCGGGGCTTCGCCTCGTCGGACCTGAAGCAGCAGCCCCAACGACAAAGGCGCTTGGAGCACCATCGATGAGTAGTCCAGACGGCACGGCCCCGCCCGACCGGCCGGCCGACGGCACGCCGGCACCGCAGGCCGAACCCCAGATCGAGGATCTGGTCGTCGGCGAGCCCGCCGGGCCGGCTCCGCACTTCGAGGGACTGGCCGCGGCGCACGCCGACGACCAGCCGACCCAGGCCGCGGCCGCCGCGACCGCGACCGGACCGAAGCTCGAGCTGGGCCCGGTCGGCCACCTCGGCGACCGGCTGTTCGCGGGCCTGGCCCGCGGCTCCGGCGGCCTGGTGGTCGCGATCGTCGCGTTCGTCGGCGTCTTCCTGCTGGCGCTGGCGATCCCGGCCCTGGCCGACAACCAGAGCAGCTTCCTGTTCTCCCGGGTCTGGGAGCCCGGCGGCGAGGAGCCCCGCTTCGGCATCGCCGCACTCTTCTACACGACCGTGGTCAGCTCGATCATCGCGATGGTGATCGCGGTCCCGATCGCGGTCGGGGTGGCGCTGTTCACGACGTACTACGCGCCGAAGCGGCTGGCCGCGCCGGTCGCGCACGCGATCGACCTGCTGGCCGCGGTGCCGTCGATCATCTACGGCCTGTGGGGCATCCTGTTCTTCGCGCCGATCCTGCGCCCGGTCATCGACGGGGTCTCCGGCGCCCTCGGCTGGCTGCCGGTCTTCGAGAAGCCGACCGGCGACAACGTCGGCGTCGTGTTCACCGCGTCCGTCGTCCTGGCCATCATGATCCTGCCGGTCGTCACCGCGATCAGCCGGGAGATCTTCGCCCAGACGCCGATCGCGCACCGCGAAGGCGCGCTCGCGCTCGGGGCGACCCGCTGGGAGATGATCCGGATCTCGGTGCTGCCGTACGGGCGGTCCGGTGTGGTCAGCGCCTCGATGCTCGGCCTCGGCCGGGCACTCGGTGAGACCGTCGCCGTACTGATCATCCTGTCCGTGCCGAACGGCAACGACCCGTGGAACTCGTCGATCTTCGCCGGTGGCGAGACGTTCGCGTCCAAGATCGCCAACAACGCCGCCGAGTTCGACTCGCCGGAGAAGACCGGCGCCTACATCGCGGCCGGCCTGGTGCTGTTCGTGGTGACTTTCCTGGTCAATTCCGCGGCCCGCCTGATCGTCGCGCGCAGCGGTCCGGGTGGTAAGCGTCCGCGGCGCAACCGCAGCGCGGGCGGAGCGGCCGCGAAAGAAGGAGCCGTAGCATGAGCGAGCGTAGCGAGCGAATGAGAAGGCACAGCCCACTTGGTGCCTCATCGGCGCCCGGAGCGAAGCGAGGACGCCGATGAGTGTGCTTGCCGCGAACAAGCCCGCCTACGACGGGCAGACGCTGGACCTGAGCGGGAAGTCCGGCGCCCGGGCGTTCAAGAACACGCTGGCCACGGTGCTGATCGTGCTCGCCTTCGCGGTCGCGCTGATCCCGCTGCTGTGGATCCTGTGGACCGTGATCAGCAAGGGCTACAGCCTGCTGTTCGACGCCAACTGGTGGAGCCAGTCGCAGCGCGGGGTCACCGTCCGGCGCGAGGGCGGCGGCGCGTACCACGCCGTCATGGGCACGCTCATCATGGGCCTGATCACCGCGGCGATCGCGGTGCCGATCGCCATCCTGGGCGCGATCTACCTGGTCGAGTACGGCAAGGGCACCAAGGCCGCCCGGGCGGTCAGCTTCATGGTCGACATCCTCACCGGTGTCCCGTCGATCGTCGCCGCGCTGTTCGTCTACGCGGTCTGGATCACGGTCTTCGGCTTCAACCGGGTCGGGTTCGCGGTCTCGCTGTCGCTGGTGCTGCTGATGCTTCCGGTCGTCCTGCGCTCGACCGAGGAGATGCTGAAGCTCGTACCGGACGAGTTGCGCGAGGCGTCGTACGCGCTCGGGGTGCCGAAGTGGAAGACGATCCTGAAGGTGGTCGTGCCGACCGCGTTCGGCGGCATCGTCACCGGCGTGATGCTCGGTCTGGCCCGGGTGATGGGTGAGACCGCGCCGCTGCTGATCCTGGTCGGCTACTCGAAGAACATCAACCTGAACCCGTTCGACGGGTTCATGGGCGCGCTGCCGACGATGATCAACCAGGACCGGACCGAGCTGGCGCTGGAGCCGGCCGCGGACCGGGTCTGGGCGGCGGCGCTCACGCTGATCCTCCTTGTCCTGGCACTCAACCTGCTGGCCCGGCTCGTCGCCCGGTTCAGCGCCATCAAGTCGAAATAGTCACGAGAGGTTCTGAACCGATATGGCGAAGCGCATCGAGGTCGGCGGCCTCAACGTCTACTACGGCGACTTCAAGGCCGTCGAGGACGTGTCGATGACGATCGAGCCCCGCTCGGTCACCGCGTTCATCGGCCCGTCCGGCTGCGGCAAGTCCACCTACCTGCGGACCCTGAACCGGATGCACGAGGTGATCCCCGGCGCCCGGGTCGAGGGCAAGGTCATGCTGGACCAGCAGGACCTGTACGCGACCGGGGTCGACCCGGTGGCGGTCCGCCGGGTGGTCGGCATGGTGTTCCAGCGGCCGAACCCGTTCCCGACGATGTCGATCTTCGACAACGTCGCGTCCGGGTTGAAGCTGAACGGGGTCAAGGACCGCAAGAAGCTCACCGCGGTGGTCGAGCAGTCGCTGCAGGCGGCCAACCTGTGGAACGAGGTGAAGGACCGGCTGGACAAGCCCGGCGCGGGTCTGTCCGGCGGTCAGCAGCAGCGGCTGTGCATCGCCCGGGCGATCGCGGTCGAGCCCGAGGTGATCCTGATGGACGAGCCGTGCTCGGCCCTCGACCCGATCTCGACGCTGGCGATCGAGGACCTGATCGAGAAGCTGAAGGACCGGTTCACCGTGGTGATCGTCACCCACAACATGCAGCAGGCGGCCCGGGTGTCGGACCAGACCGCGTTCTTCAACCTGGCCGCGACCGGCAAACCCGGCCGGCTGATCGAGATGGGCCCGACCAAGCAGATCTTCTCGAACCCGAACGAGAAGGCGACCGAGGACTACATCACCGGCCGTTTCGGCTGATCCGTCGTACCGCACCTCTTGGCCCCCGCGTGCTCGCGGGGGCCGAAGTGTTTCTCAGACGGCACAGAGTCCGGGCGAAGCCGACCCGGGCAAGGCGTCGGCGGCGTCGCGCGGGCGAGGCCACGCCGACGTGGGTGTTGTGCGTCGGTTGTCGTTCGGCACGGTGATCTGGGCAATGCCGGTCGCGGCGCACCGGTCCGGTCGGCAACACCTGCGGAGGCAAGCGATTGCGGCGGTTGTTACGGTTTGCCGGCGGGCACCTGGTACGCCGCGGGTCGGGGCGCGTACCGAGCCGGAAGGGCCCGGGTCTCCGACGGATCGTTGGCCGGTTGACCCGTGAGCGAAGGTTGCGGGGGTTGAGCCACCGGGAACCTTGAGTGTTCAAGGGATGCGGTGTGGGCGCGTGACCAGGCGCCTGTGGAAAAGATAGCCTGCGAGGATCCTCGACGTTCTCAGAAGGGACCGCGGTGAGCACTCCGACGCCTCCCGGCGACGACCGGAACGACCCGAACAGGCCGCAGGACGGTCCCGACGAGTCCCCGGGAGAACAGCCGAGCCAGTACGGCGACCAGCCGGATCAGCCCAGCCAGTACGGCGCAGCCGGTCAGCCGGACGACGACCAGCCGAGCCAGTACGGCCAGCAGCAGCCCGGCCAGTACGGCCAGCCGGGCGGTTACGGCCAACCGGGTCAGTATGGTCAGCCAGGACAACCCGGTCAGTACGGTCAGCAGCCCGGCTACGGCCAACAGGGCGGACAGTACGGCCAGCAGTACCCGGGACAGCCCGGCCAGTACGGGCAGCCCGGACAATACGGCCAGCAGCAAGGCTCCTACGGACAGCAGCAGCCCGGTGCGTACGGCCAGCAATACGGCCAGCCGGGCGGGTACGGTCAGCCTGGCCAGTACGGGCAGCCGGGCCAGCCGGGTCAGTACGGCGGTGGCTACGGCTACGGCACGGGGGTCCCGCAGAACAAGACCCCGCAGACGCTGGCCATCATCGGCATCGTCTGCTGGTTCTGCTGCAGCCCGGCCGCGATCGTGCTCGGTCTGATTGCCCAGAGCAAGTTCCGCGAGCAGGGCCGGTCGGACACGCTGGCCAAGGTGGCCTGGATCGGCGGCATCGTGGCCCTCGTGCTCGGCACCCTCTCCTACGCCCTCGGCTGGGTCGACTACTGACCTGGAACCACACCTGACTGAGTCGTCGCCGGGGTCCCGGCGGCGACTCAGTTCAGGTTGCGGGCGAAGCCGTAGACGACGAGGAGTGCGATCAGGGCCTTGACGGTCCAGTCGACCGCGCGTGGGCTCATCCGGAGCCGGGGCAGCCGGATCAGCCGGAGGGACTCCAGCGACCAGGCCAGCAGTTGGTAGCCGACGGCAACACCGATGAGCGGGCCGAGGACCAGGACCACGGGGTTGAAGTGCCAGGCGGCATTCAGGTCGCCGTGGAGCAAAGCCGCGGCCATCCGGGTCGAGCCGCAGAGCGGGCAGTTCAGGCCTGTGGTTGCGTGCAGGAGGCAAGGAATACCGAGCCGGCCACCGGACAGCTGGTAGACGCCCGCGAGAGCGAATCCGCCGACACCGGTGGCCGCCAGCCCCAGCACACGCCTGTCCACAGGCCGGACCGGCCCGGTCGGCCGCAGTACGACGGTCGGCGAATGACTCACCGGACAACCGTAACTCTCATCACGTGGGATCCGTAGCCGGATCTGAGCCGTCGGACGATTAGCCTGCAACTCACCTCTCAACAGCAATCACCAGAAGGGATCGTCGTGAGCAATCCGACGCCACCGCCGGGTTACGGCCCGCAGGACCAGCAGCAGCCTGGGCAGTACGGCCAGCAGCCTGGGCAGTACGGGCAGCCTGGGCAGTACGGCCAGCCTGGCCAGCCGGGTCCGTACGGGCAGCAGCAGCCCGGCTACGGCGCCCCGCAGCAGCCGGATTACGGCCACCAGCAGCCGGGTTACGGCCAGCCGCAGCAGTACGGGCAGCAGCCGGGCTATCCCCAGCAGCCCGGTCAGTACGGGCAGCAGCCGGGTCAGTACGGTCAGGGCTACCAGCCGTACGGGCAGCCGGGCTTCGGCGCCGTCCCCGGCAATCTGGCCGCCTGGCCGAACCGGGTCGGAGGTGCACTGATCGACGGTCTGATCGTCGGTGTGCCGTACGGCATCGGCGCCGCCCTGTCGTCGAACGAGAGCCTGGCCATCGTGGCGATCATCTTCTACCTGATCGGCATCGGCCTGGCGATCTGGAACGTGGTGATCCGCCAGGGGAACACCGGTCAGACCGTCGGCAAGCAGGTGCTCGGCCTGAAACTCGTGGACGCGAACACCGGTCAACCGGTCGGCCCGGGCAAGGCGTTCCTGCGTCAGCTGACCCACATCCTGGACAGTGCCGCCTGCTACATCGGCTACCTGTGGCCGCTCTGGGACGAGAAGAAGCAGACCTTCGCGGACAAGATCAACAACACCTACGTGATCAAGCTCTGACGGAGCATCCGCCTGCAGGACGCCGTGGCCGGTTCAGGCCGCGGCGTCCGCCGTTGCCGGTCGGTCCGCGATGCTCGTGCGGTGAGCAACTCGCCGTACGGACATCAGGTCCCTCCCCGTCAGCCCGGTGGCCGGTACCCGCCGCAGGGCTATACCCACACCGCTTACGGACAAGGCGGATCCGGCCAGGGCTCCGGCTACCCACCGCCCGGGCAACTGGCCGGCTGGCCGATCCGCGTGGGTGCCCCGCTGCGCGGGTACCTCGTCAGCTTCGGCATCGCATTCTGGAACCGGGTCGTCCAGCATGGCCGCACCGGCCAGTCGTTCGAGGGTCACCGGGCTGAAGGTCGTGCACGCCGACACCGGCCTGCTGCTCGGCGCCGGTTCGACACTGGGCCGCGAGTTCTGCGCGGTACTGCTCAACAACATTTGTACTCTCAACGTGCTCTGGCCGCTGTGGGACGCCAACAGCAGACCTGGCACGACAAGGTCGTCAACGACGTGGTCATCCGCCTCTGAGCCTGGAGAGCTGAAACTGCTGTGAGCACACCGACTCCACCCCCACAGGACCGCCCACCGTACGGGCAGCAGCCTCCCTCCGGCTCGCCCGGCCGACCCCAGGACGGTCAACCCCAGTACGGCCAGCCTCCGTACGGCCAGCCTCAGCCGGGCCAACCTCAGTACGGGCAGCCCCAGTACGGGCAGCCGCAGCCGGGCTACAGCCCCTACGGGCAGCCGCCCTACGGGCAGCCGCAGTACGGCTACGGGTACGGCACCCCGCAGACGCCGCTCGCCGACTGGGGTCCGCGCGCGGGTGCGTTCCTGCTCGACTCCCTGATCACCGCGGTCCCGGTGATCATCGGCTACGGCATCTTCATCGCGAACATCGCCTCCCGGGCCGGCAACACCTACCCGGACGACGACCCGGAGACGTGGGCGATCCTCGTCTTTCTGCTGAGTATCGCCGTCAGCTTCGGCCTCGGTCTGTGGAACCGGGTCTTCCGTCAGGGCCGGACCGGGCAGAGTGTCGGCAAGAGCGTCCTGAACCTCAGGCTGGTGGACACGACGTCGTTCCAGCCGATCGGTGCCGGCAAGGCGTTCCTCCGCGAGTTCCTGAGCGGCCTGTTCAACAACGCCTGCTTCCTGAACCTGCTGTGGCCGTTGTGGGACGACCAGAAGCAGACCTGGCACGACAAGGTGATCTCGACGTACGTCGTCAGGGACTAACGCGACAGCAGGAAGCCGGCACAGGTGACGGACCAGAGCACACTGGTGAAGGTGCCGATGATGAAGCGTTCGGCGACTGCCTGCGGTGTGACGGAGGCCGGCTGGTCGGGGCTGCGCAGCTCGGGGTAGCGGGCCAGCCCCTTGATCGCCAGCACGATTGCCAGCCCCTCCGGCCAGCCCGCCACCAGGGAGGCGTAGATGGCGCCGCGCTCGAGTGAACCGATCAGCGCGCCACCACGCAGTACCTCTCCGGCCTTCTGGGTCGACTGGGCTCTGGTGTTGCCCCGGTCGACCAGAGACAGCACGGACGTCGTCAACGGCCCACCACCGGTGACCGCGAGGCCTCCGGCCAGCAGGAGCAGCACGTTCCACCAGCGCTCGCGCCAGGCGTCCACGCCGTCCCCTGCGAGCAGAAGGAGGCCGACAGCCACCAGACAGGCCAGCATCACCCCGCTGACCACGATCTGTACTGCGGAGCCGGCCCTGGGCACCCACGCCAGTACGGCGAGCAACAGGCCGGCTGCGGTCAACGACAGGATCAGTGCCGTCACGCGGCGGCCCCGGCGCCCAGCAGCTCGGCCGCCAGCACGCGTCCACGTTGTTCCTCGGCGAACCCGGCCGCCTGGGCCCGTTGGGTCACCGCAGACTGGCTGATCCCCAGCTTCACACCGATCTCCCGCCTCGTCAGTCCCTCGGCCAGCAGATCGGCCACAGCCCAGCCACGTTCGCTCCGGCGCCGCAGCACGGACGCCATCAGCCACAGCACCGTCTCGACCTGCTCCGCGACGTGAGAGTCGGTGCCCACCACGTTGACGTGGTGCGGGCTCGACTTCGCCCGGTTCACCGCCTCGCGCGCGTTCACGAACGCCTCGCCGCTGCCTGCCCTGGTACTGCGGGGCAGGGGCTGGGCGACGTCACCGATGCCGAGCCCCACGTACCACGTGTCCGAGCGCAGCAACTCGACGATGACGTCGATGGTCGTCCGTGCCTCCGAGAGCACACCCTGCACCTCGTCGCCGGCCGTCCGCTCGAACTTCCGCAGCAACCCGGACCGCCGCGGACGCCGGTTCAGCGTGTTCAGCAGCTCAGGTACGAGATCGGTCATGCTTCGGCTGCCCCGCTGATCTACCGTGAGAACGAAGACCACCGCCCTGCACCTCCTTCCCAACGCATTAAGGCTACAGTCTTATTTACGTAGAGTGAAGGAAGAAACCTGAATCGGTTCACCCGATCACTCCCAGTGACTACCTCGCAGGCCGCCGATTCCCCCAATTCTCCGCTGGATCCGGGCCTGCCGGCATCTCGACTCGCCCCGTGACTTCACTCCGCGTCAATACCGTGCGGGCGACGCGGCCATCGTCGTACAGCCTTCACGAGCACATGGGGCTATGGCATGGTGAACTCGTCCGCCTCGGGGGTGGCGCGGACACCTGGCCGGGGAGTTCTCCATGAGAGGCAAGCTCACTGTCCTGGCGACGGCCACAATCATGGCCTTCGCCGGAATGGCACCGCCCGCCACGGGCGCGCAACTCAGATCCGATGCCGAAACGACTGCCAGCTACGTCGTCATCATGGCCGCCGATCCAGTGGTGACCTACGACGGCGGCGTCCGGGGCCTGCCCGCGACGAAACCTGCGAAAGGCAAGAAGGTCGATCGCCGCGCACCCTCGGTTCAGCGGTACGTCGACTACCTCGAGGACCAGCACACTGACGCCTTGCGCGCCGCCGGTGTCCCGCGCGCCGACGTCACTGCGGAGTACGCCTTCGCCCTCAACGGATTCGCCGCCGAGCTGACGCGGGCCGAGGCCGACGCGATGGCACATCAGCGTGGCGTGGTCGCAGTGCTCGAGGACGAGCTGCACCAGCCGCAGACCGACAGCAGCCCACAGTTCCTCGGCCTGACCGACAGCGGCGGTGCGTACGACCGCGGCATCACCGGAAAGGGGGTCGTTGCCGGCATCATCGACACTGGCATCTGGCCCGAGCACCCGTCCTTCGCCGACGACGGAACCTACCCCGCGCCGCCCGCGGGCTTCGCCGTACCGTGCGAGTTCGGCAACACCACCCACAACCCGGACGACGCGGCGTTCGACTGCAACAACAAGCTGCTCGGCGCGCGCGACATGCGGGCGACCTACAACGCCGTGATCGGACCGGAGCTCTTCGACTCCGCGCGGGACGCCGACGGCCACGGAACCCACACCGCCGGCACGGCCGCCGGGAACGCGGGCGTGAAGGCCGAGATCTTCGACATCAACCGCGGCCGGATCAGCGGGATCGCGCCGCGCGCCCAGGTGATCGCGTACAAGGTGTGCGGCGACCAGGGTTGCTTCGACTCCGACACGGCCGCCGGAATCGACCAGGCCGTTGCCGACGGCGTCGACGTGATCAACTACTCGATCGGCGGCGGCGCAGGCCTGATCGGCGCGGACGAGCTGGCATTCCTCTTCGCCGCCGACGCGGGCGTCTTCGTCGCGACGTCGGCCGGAAACTCCGGCCCCGGCGCAGGCACGATCGGCGGACCGTCGTCCGCACCGTGGGTCACCTCGGTCGCCGCCTCGACCCAGGACCGGGTCTTCCAGGGATCGGTTGTGCTGGGCAACGGCCGCCGCTTCTTCGGTCCCTCGGTCACGGCGGGCACCGACACCCTGCGGCTGGTCGACGCAGCTGCGGCCGGCAACGAGCTCTGCCTGCTCGACCAGCCGTTCACAGCCAGTGTGACCGGCGCGATCGTGCTCTGTAAGCGCGGCTCGAACGCACGTGTCGACAAGAGTCACGCCGTGTTCAACGCCGGCGGCGCCGGCATGGTCCTGTACGACTTGAGCGACGCAGTCACGCTGCTGAGTGACAACCACTGGGTGCCGTCGGTGCACATCAGCAACTCGGACGGGCTCGCGGTGAAGGCGTACCTCGCAGCGGCCGGATCCGCGGCCAAGGCCCGGATCACCGCCGGTGAGAAACGGTTCACGCGTGGCTCGGTGATGGCCAACTTCTCGTCCCGTGGTCCCAACCCGGCGGCCCTGGACATCATCAAACCCGACATCACCGCACCCGGCGTACGGATCCTGGCCGGCAACTCGCCTGCTCCAGGTGCCGACCCCGCCGGCGAACTCTTCCAGGCCATCGCGGGTACGTCGATGTCGAGTCCGCACATCGCGGGCGTGTACGCGCTGTTGAAGCAGGCTCATCCGAACTGGTCCGCGGCGATGGCCAAGTCGGCGATCATGACGACCGCCCGCCAGGACGTCCTCGAGGAGGACAAGGCGACGAAGGCCGATCCGTTCGACTTCGGCGCAGGCCATGTCAAGCCGGGCGGGAAGGTCAAACGGGGATCGATGTTCGAGCCTGGCCTGGTGTACGACGCCGGCTTCAACGACTACCTCGCATTCCTCTGCGGTACCGCGCCCGAGGTGTTCGCGAACCCGACGGCGACCTGCAACAGCTTGCGGCAGCTGGGTTTCTCGACCGACCCGAGCGACCTGAACTACCCGTCGATCGGTGTCGCACAGCTCGCGGGCACCCAGACCGTGACCCGCACGGTGACCAGCGTCGCGAAGGAGCGGGTCAGCTACCGGCCGAGGATCGTCGCGCCGGCCGGTTACGACGTCACCGTGTCGCCGAGCCGAATCACCCTGCGCGCGGGCGAGACGGCGACGTACAAGGTGACAATCACCAACAAGGGCAGTGCTCCGGTCGGTCAGTGGCGGTTCGGTTCGCTGACCTGGCAGAGCGGGAGCTACGAAGTCCGCAGCCCGATCGCAGTCGCCGCCAGCGCGTTCGACGCACCGGCGCAGGTCGACGGCACCGGCACGTCAGGGTCGGCGAGTTTCGCGGTGAAGTTCGGTTACACCGGTCCGTACGACGCCGAGGCGCACGGCCTGGTCGCGCGCACCGATACACCCGGCTCGGTCGGTCAGGACCCGGATCAGACCTTCGACCCGAACGACACGGCCGGCACGACGGCGCACCAGTTCACCGCCGACGGAGCGAAGTACCTGCGGTGGCGTCTGACGCACCCCAACCCAGTGGTCGACCTGGACGTGTACGTCTACAACTCCGCCGGACAGGAGGTCGCATCGAGTACGAACGGCAGCACGGACGAGCTGGTCGAGCTCAGGTTGCCCGCGAACGACACCTACACGGTGTACGTCCACGGCTGGCAGACGCTTGGAGTGACGCAGGACTACACCCTGGGCAGCTGGAACGTCCCGCCGGCCACGGGTGGTTCGCTGGCGATCACCAGCGAACCCGAGGATGCGGTGATCGGTGAGTCCGGCACGGTGTCCACTGCTTGGAGCGGCTTGGCGGCCGGCCAGGAGTACTTCGGAGTGGTGGCACACAACCGAGATTCCGAGCCACTCGGACTGACGGTCGTACACGTCACGACGGGCTAGCGTCCGGAGGGTCGGCGGGGAGGCGTGGCCTCCCCGCTAACCACCGTCCTGCACGGGCGGCTGCGGGTTCGTGCACAGGAACGGCCCGCGCCGCCCGCCGGAGTGGTATTCATACCGTCTGCCGCCGGCCTCGAGCACGATCCTGCTGCCGTTGACGAGCACTTGCGTGTACCGCATGCCTCGCTGCGGACAACCGAGGCCGCCGTCCCGCCACGTCACCTCTTCGGCGCTGACCAGCGTCACCTGTCCGGGGCCGAGGCCCAGGCGCCCGGCCAGATCGGCCTTCGCCTGTTCGACAGGGCCCTGCGCGGGACCGGTCGGCGTACTCGAAGCCGGCGTGCTCGGGGTTGGTGTGTCCGGGTCTGGTGGTTGGGTGGACGGGCTCACGGTGGACTCCTGCCCGGAGGTTTGATCGGACTCGCTGCCGCAGCCGGCGAGCAGCAGCAAAGCCACGACAGCTCCCCCCGCTGCGGCGTACCTCATGGTTCATCACCTGCCTGTCGCCATGGTAGGCACGCGCGGCGTACAGGCCGCGCGCGGCAACCGACCGCGGCCTGTACGCCGAAGCGGATCACGCCTCGGTGATCGGCAGATAGACCTTCGAGTCGTGGGCCTTGAAGGTCTCGGACATCTCCGCGAGGCCGGCCTCGACAGCCTCGATCGAGGTCAGGCCCTTCTCCTCGGCGTAGGCGCGGATGTCGGCGGTGATCCGCATCGAGCAGAATTTCGGACCGCACATCGAGCAGAAGTGCGCGGTCTTGGCCGGCTCGGCGGGCAGCGTCTCGTCATGGAAGGAGCGCGCGGTGTCCGGGTCCAGCGAGAGGTTGAACTGGTCCTCCCAGCGGAACTCGAACCTTGCCTTGGACAACGTGTCGTCCCAGGCCTGCGCACCGGGATGCCCCTTGGCCAGATCGGCCGCGTGGGCGGCGATCTTGTAGGTGATCACCCCGGTCTTCACGTCGTCGCGGTCTGGCAGGCCGAGGTGCTCCTTCGGCGTCACGTAGCAGAGCATCGCCGTTCCCAGCCAGCCGATCTGGGCCGCACCGATCGCGCTGGTGATGTGGTCGTAGGCCGGCGCCACATCGGTGGCCAACGGCCCCAAGGTGTAGAACGGAGCCTCACCGCACAGCTCCTCCTCGAGCCGGACGTTCTCGGCGATCTTGTGCATCGGCACGTGTCCCGGACCCTCGATCATCACCTGGACGTCGTGCTCCCAGGCGATCTTCGTCAGCTCACCGAGGGTCCGCAGCTCGGCGAACTGGGCGGCGTCGTTGGCGTCCGCGATACACCCCGGCCGGAGCCCGTCACCGAGGGAGAACGTGACGTCGTACGAGCGCAGGATCTCGCAGAGCTCGGCGAAATGCGTGTACAGGAAGGACTCCTGGTGATGCGCCAGGCACCACGCGGCCATGATCGATCCGCCGCGGGACACGATCCCGGTGATCCGCTGCGCGGTCAGCGGGACGTACCGCAGCAGTACGCCTGCGTGCACGGTCATGTAGTCCACGCCCTGCTCGCACTGCTCGATCACCGTGTCGCGGTACACCTCCCACGACAACGCCGTCGGATCGCCATTGACCTTCTCCAGAGCCTGGTACAGCGGGACCGTTCCGATCGGCACCGGCGAGTTCCGCAGGATCCACTCGCGGGTCTCGTGGATGTTCTTGCCGGTGGACAGGTCCATCACCGTGTCCGCGCCCCACCGGGTCGCCCAGACCAGCTTCTCGACCTCTTCCTCGATCGAACTGGTGACGGCCGAGTTGCCGATGTTCGCGTTCACCTTCACCAGGAACTTCTTCCCGATGATCATCGGCTCTGACTCGGGGTGCCGCCGGTTCGCCGGTATCACCGCGCGGCCACGAGCGACCTCCGCCCGGACGAACTCCGGATCGACTCCCTCGCGGACGGCGACGTACCGCATCTCCTCGGTGACGGTCCCGGCCCGCGCGTGCGCGAGCTGGGTCAGCGGCTCGCGCCCGGCGATCCAGTCCCGCCGCGGCGCGGGCAGACCGGCCTGTACGTCGATGGTCGCGGACCCGTCGGTGTACGGGCCGGACGTGTCGTACAGGTCGAAGTGCTCGCCGTTGGTGAGGTGGACGCGGCGCGCCGGGACGCCCAGCTCGCCGCGGTGGATCTTCTCGGAGCCCGAGATGGGCCCGGTGGTGACAGACGGACGGACAGAGTTTCCGATGGTTGTCACAGTGCTGCTCCCTACGCCGGAATTACCCGGACAGGTTCGGCGGTCGGCGGCGCCGGTCGATCCCAGCCGCCCTCTCAGCCCGCTACGGTGCGAGCTCCCGCGATCTACAGTTGTCGCGCACCACCCTAACGAAGAACTGCATACGGAATTCCGTGGGGCGCGTCACGTCCACCGGTTGTCCGTAGCCGGTAGCGTTCGGGGATGCGAGACCTCGTGTACCCGCCGGTGATCGGCTTCGCGAAGACGGCGTTGAAGGTGCTGGACCTGAAGTTCCAGCTGACCGGGGCGGAGAACGTGCCACGGACCGGCGGCGCGGTGATCGCGATGAACCACATCTCGTACGTCGATTTCGTGCTCGGCGGCTTCGGTGCGCTGCCGAGCAAGCGGCTGGTCCGGTTCATGGCCAAGGAGGTGCTGTTCCGCAACCGGTACTCCGGCCCGCTGATGCGCGGCATGCACCACATCCCGGTGGACCGTTCGGCCGGTACGGCGTCGTACCGGCAGGCGCTGGAGTACCTGAACGCCGGGGAGGTGGTCGGCGTCTTCCCGGAGGCGACGATCAGCCGGTCGTTCGAGCTGAAGGAGTTCAAGTCCGGCACGGTCCGGATGGCCGCCGAGGCCGCCGTACCGGTGATCCCGCTGATCCTGTGGGGGACGCAGCGGATGCTGACCAAGGACCACCCGCGCGACTTCTCCCGGCACCGGACGATCGCGATCACCGTCGGCGAGCCGATCACGGTGACGCCGGACGACGATCCGGCCGAGGCGACCACACACCTGCGCTCGACGATGGCCGGCATGCTCGACCGCACCATCCGCGCCTACCCCGAGCAGCCGGCCGGCGCCTGGTGGCTGCCCGCCGCGTACGGCGGCGGCGCGCCCACGCCCGAGGAGGCCGAGCGCCTCGACCGGGAGGAACTGGCCCGCCGGGCGGCCCGCGGCAAGTGAACGTCTGCCTCCGCCGCAGCCGGGTTCTGGACAGGACCTTGACCTGGGATCGGCGCGAAGGTACGAAGATCATCTGTTGACGGAGCAGGAACCTGGGGGGTCCCTGTGGTGCCGGCCGCGCGTGGACCGCGCGGCCGTCGTACTCAGGCGGGCGGGGGACGCTGTGTTGGAAAGACCCGAGGAGCTGCATCTCTTCGAGCCGGGGACGCTGACCGTGGCGCCGCACGTCGCGGAGGAGATCCCCGACGTCGGCGCGTACTTCCTCGACTGGGCGGCCGCGGGCCTGAACCCGGGCCAGACCCGTGAGGTCGAGGCGGCGATCAACGGCCGGCGCTGCCAGAACGGCTGGTTCCCGCTGGACAGCCTGGACAACATCGGCAGCCGCGGCTTCTGGCGCGGCCCGCTGACGTACCTGGCCCGGATGACCGCGGACGACGCCTCGATCGTCCAGGACTGGGCGTCCAGCCGCCTGGACGGCGAGAAGCGCCGCCGGATCGAGGCGACCGCCAACCACCTGCTCTTCCGGCGGGGGCACGCGGCCGCCGCCACCTGGGTGGTCGCGGTCCGCCCGCAGGCCTACCTCGACCTGGCCGAGCTCGGCGAGCGCCTGGCCGCCGCCTGGGAGCTCAACCTCGGCTCGATCCGGCCCAAGGACGTCGCCAAGGCCGTCCGCCGCTGGAACCGCTGACGTCCAGCCCGTGTCGGTTGATCCCGCGCCGCAGGCGGGGATCAACAGCCCGGCTACTCCAGGATCAGGTGGGCCAGGCCGTAGCAGACGGCGGCGACCATGCCGGCGGCCGGGATGGTCAGGATCCACGCGGTGATGATGCCCCGGGCGACACCCCAGCGGACCGCGGACAGGCGCTTGGTCGCGCCCGCGCCCATCACCGCCGAGGTGATCGTGTGGGTGGTCGAGACGGGCGCGTGCAGGCCGATCGCCATCACGTACAGAACGGTCGCGGCGACCGCCTCGGAGGCGAAGCCGCGGGCCGGGTCCAGGTGGATGATCCGGCGCCCGAGGGTGCGCATGATTCGCCAGCCGCCGGAGTACGTACCGAGCGAGATCGCGGTCGCGGCCGCCAGCTTGACCCACAGCGGGATGCCGTCGCCCTGTTGCACGTGCCCGGTGGTGAGCAGGGCGAGGAAGATCACGCCCATCGTCTTCTGGGCGTCCTGCAAGCCGTGGCCGAGCGCCATCGCTGCGGCCGACAGCGACTGCGCCAGCCGGAAGCCGCGGGTCACCCGGCCGGGATTGGTCCGCCGGAACAGCCACAGGATCGACGTCATCACGAAGAACGCGCCGAGGAACCCGATCGACGGCGACAGGATCATCGGGATGACGACCTTGTCCAGGATGCCGGACCACAGCACGGTGCTGGCCGAGGCGAGCCCGGCGCCGACCAGGCCGCCGATCAGCGCGTGCGACGAGGAGCTGGGCAGACCGAAGTACCAGGTGATCATGTTCCAGGTGATCGCGCCGACCAGGGCACTGAGGACGATCACGAGTCCGTGCTCACCGCCCGGCGTACTGATGATCCCCTTGCCGACGGTCTCGGCGACCTCGGTCCCGAGCAGGGCGCCGAGGAAGTTGCAGACCGCGGCCATCACCAGCGCCACCCGCGGCGTCAGCGCCCGGGTCGAGACCGAGGTCGCGATCGCGTTCGCCGCGTCGTGGAAGCCGTTGGTGTAGTCGAACACGAGCGCGATGACGACCACCGCGACGACGAGCGTGAGCTCCACGCTCAGCTCTCCTTGACGGCGATCTGCTCGACCGTGTTCGCGACGTGCTCGAAGGCGTCGATCGCGGCCTCCAGCAGGTCGACCACGGTCTTCACCTTCATCACCGTCAGCGCGTCGTACTCGCCGCTGAACAGCTTGGCGATCAGCCGCCGGTGGACCGCGTCACCGGTGTTCTCCAGCCGGTTGATCTCGATCCAGTACTCCGCCAGGTCCTTCATCGTCCGCAGCCGGGGCATCGTCTCCGCGGTCAGCTGGGCGGCCCGCTGGAGCACCTCGATCTGCTCGGCGATCTCCTCCGGCAACTTGTCCAGGGAGAAGAGGTGGACCGAGTCGACGGCCTCCTCCATGTAGTCCATGACGTCGTCCAGGTCGGAGGCCAGCCGGTAGATGTCCTCGCGGTCGAACGGGGTCACGAAGGTCGAGTTGACCCGGCGGATGATCGAGTGGGTGGTCTCGTCCGCCGCGTGCTCGGCATCCTTCATCGCGGCGGCGATCTGGTGACTCGAGGACAGACCGGTTCCCGCCGTACTGCCGAGCAGTTCGGCCAGGATCCGGGCCCCATCCACGAGATGGTTGGCGGACTCGGTGAAAAGGTCGTAGAACGTCGGGTCGTTCGGACGCAGACGTAACGGCACTTCAAGCTCCGGATGAACGAGGGACAAACCGTGAACATGCTAGGGGGAACGGGCCGTTGACGCGGCATCCGCCTGGCCAACGTACCGCGTCGCGGTGAACTCGCACACCTGGACACGACCGGTGAGTAACCACTCGGACTCAGCGAGTGACGACCGCGTAGAGGTCGAAGAGACCGACGACCAGCACCAGACCGGCGGCCGCACGGAGCAGCCGATCGTGGCCGAGGGCATGGACCGGAGCCCCCTTGGTCCGGCGGTAGACGGCACTGACCGCGCCCCAGCAGGCCAGCGACAGGACCAGTACGACGATGCCGAGGCCGGTGCGGACGTCCGACGTACCGTGGCCGGAGGCAAGCAGGAGAACGCTGTTCGCGATCAGGCCGAGCGCGGTCCGGCGCCAGGCGAGCAGGGTGCGTTCGGGCTGCAGCCCGGGGTCGTTCGGCGTCATCTGCCGATCAGCGCCAGAGCGAGAACAGCAGGCCGATCAGGCCGACCACGCCGATCGTTGCCGCCAGCATCAACGGGATCCGGGTGACCGGCAGGCTGTTGCCGCGGCGCATGGCGGTCTGGTTCTGCTGCCAGCGGCGGAAAGCGCCTGCCGTGGTGACGATCCCCGCGGTGACCAGAACCACACCGATGATCTTGGCCGGCAGCCGGTCCGGGCCGAGATCCAGGAACTGCACAGCGGACAGACCGCCCGCATAGCAGGCCAGGGAGGTCCGCAGGTAGGCCAGATAGGTCCGCTCGTTGGCCAGGGTGAAGCGGTAGTCGGGTTCCTGCTCCTCGGTCATCCGCAGCTCACCAGACCGTGGCTCTCCTTGAGTGTCAGCACACGCCTCACGCTACCGGTGAGCTGAGCGGCGAACGCCTTGTCCTGCTCGGCCTTGGCGACCAGTGCGTTCACCATGGTCGCGGTCAGCCCGGCCGTGGCGTTGATCACGATGTCGCCGCCGGCCGCGACGAACCGGGTAGCCCGCTGGCTCGCCGGTACCGAGGCCACCTCAGCGGCCGCCCCGACGTCGTCGGTGATCACCACGCCGTTCCAGCCCAGGTCGCCGCGAACCATGCCCTGGATCACGGTCGGTGAGAACACCGCCCGGTTCTTCGCATCGATCCTCGTGTACGTCGCGGTCGCGATCATCACCATGTCGGCGCCGGCCTCGAGGCCGTCGGCGAAGGGCTGGAGGTCGTCGTCGCCGCGGACCGTCACGTTGTCGACCACACCGGAGGAGAAGTCGGTGTTGCCGCGCACCCTGCCCAGCCCCGGGAAGTGCTTGACCGAGGTCATCACCCCGGCCGCCTGCATGCCCCTCACGAACGCCTGAACCGGTGGCCCGACCTCGGCCGGCGTGTTGCCGAATTCCCGGTCCAGCTCACCGATCGGTGCGTTCTGGTTCTTCTGCGAGCTCGGTACGACGTCGGCCACCGGCGCCAGGTCGACGTTCACACCTGCCTGCCGGAGCTGGTCGCCCCAGCCCTCCGCCTCCGTCGTCAGCTTGGAGCCCGACCAGGTGCCTTGCACGGTCGCTGCCGGGATGCGGTCGAAGCCGGAACCCTTCAGACGCTGGATCTGACCGCCCTCCTGGTCCGCGGCGATCAGCGGACGGATGCCCTTGACCGTCGCCGCGGTGTTCACCGTGGCCATTGCCGTCCGGGTGTGCGAGAGGCTGCCGCCGCTGCCGAGGAGCAGGATGCCGCCAGGCCGCTGATTCCGCACGACCGGCCGCTGCGACGAGGTCATGCCGTTGGCGCTGATCCCGGTCATGATCAGCTGGGCCGCCTGTTCGCGCAGGGTGAGTGCCTGCAGCTTCTGGTCGACGCAGCTCGTCGGTGTCGGAGTTGGCGTCGGCCTGAAGGTCGGACTCGGTGTCGGGCTGGGTGCGGGCGAGGCCGACGTGGGCAGCGGGGCCGAGGACGAGGGCGCCGTACTCGGCCCGGCGGTGGGTGCGTCGGAGTCGCTGCAGCCGGCCAGCAGAAGTGCTGCCAGCACGACCGCCGCGGTGTGGCGCCTCATGTCAGCGGCGCTCCCACGCGGCCCGGTCGACCGTGTCGCCGGAATGCCGGGCGAGCGTCGCGCAGACGTCGTACAGGGCCTCGACCTGGTCCCCGGTGAGTGCGTCGAAGATCGACTTGCGGACCTCCTCGACGTGGCCGGGCGCGGACTCCACCAGCTTCTCCCGGCCCACCTCGGTGATGATCGCGACCTGGCCGCGACGGTCCGACTCGATGCCCTCGCGCCGTACCCAGCCTGCCTGCTCCAGCCGGTTCACCGCGTGCGAGAGCCGGCTGCGTGAGCCCTGGGTGGCCACGGCGAGCTCACTCATCCGCAGCCGGCCGTCCTTCGCCTCGGACAGCCGGACGAGGATCTCGTAGTAGGTGTGCGGGATTCCCGCGTCGCGTTGCAGTTGCTGCTCGATCCGGGTGTTCACCACCCGCTGGGCCGCTATCCACGCGCGCCAGGCCATCTGTTCGTTCTCGTCCAGCCACCGGGGTTCCGCCATCCCCGCAGCGTAGCCAGAACCGGTCCGGCCCGCTCGTCCAGCCTGATCAGGAGTACGGCGATGGCGCAGACCAGCATGCCGATCACGGCGAGTGGACCGATCGTCTCGTGGAACAGGAGGAAGGCGAACACCATCGTGGTGGGTGGCACGAGGTACAGCAGACTGCTGATTCGGGTCGCGCCGGACAGCTTCAGGTTGACCAGGTACAGACCCCAGCCGCCACCCGTTGCCAGCAGCACCAGCCAGAGGACGGCGCCGTAGAAGCCGGGTCGGCTCGGCACGGTCAGCTGGTCGGTCGACGCGGCAAGTGCGACGAAGAACACCGCGGAGACCAGGCTTTGCAGGCAGAGTGCAATCGAGTGAGTTGATGCTGGGCCTGCGGCGACGGTCCAGGCAGGTGCCGACGACCAGACCGAGCAGACCGCCGAAGGGCAGCAGGAACAGGAGCGGTGAGCCGTGAAGGTCGTCCGCCACGACCAGAGCGACGCCGCCGACGCCTGTCGCGAGTCCGATCCACTGACGTCGGCTCACGCGCTCCCCGAGCAGCGGGCCGGCGACTGTCGCGATCAGCAACGGCTGCAACGACCCGATGAGGGCGGTCAGACCGGCCGAGATGCCGTGATCGATCCCGGTGAAGATCAGCCCGAGGTACACGCATTGCGTCAGCAGCGCCATCCACACCTGGGCGCTCAGGTCCCTCCGGGTGATCGTCGGCCGCCGTACCCACAGGATCACCGCGGCCAACGCCCCCGCGACCAGAAACCGCCACGCGAGCAGGTCGAACGCGTTCGTGTACGCCGTGCCCCACCGCGCCCCGATGAAGCCACAACTCCAGAACACGACGAAGCCGGCCCCGGCGACCAGCGGCATCATCCTCCGCCGGGCGCGCACCGCGGTTGTCCTCATGCCAGCGAGGTAACCACACCGGTCGGTATACTGTCAGTATGCTCGATCAGCAGATGAGACTGCTGGTGGACCGCCGGCTACCGGTGGCCACCACCCTGACTCCCGCCGGCGAGCGGATCCTGACGGCCGCGTCGACGCTGTTCTACGAGCAGGGCATCCGCACCGTCGGGGTGGACACGATCGCCGACGCCGCCGAGGTGACGAAGAAGACGTTGTACGACCGGTTCGGCTCGAAGGACCGGCTGATCGCGGCGTACCTGGAACGGCGCAACCGGGTCTGGCACGAGTTCCTCGACGAGCAACTGGCGGCCCGTGAGCCGTCGACGCCGGAAGAGGTGATCCTGGCGCTGTTCGCCGCGTTGACCGACTGGGTCGCGGGCTCGCGGAACGGGTGCGGCTTCATCAACGCGAGCGTGGAACTGGCCGCGCCGGACCATCCGGCGATGCCGGTCATCGTGGGCCAGAAGCAGTGGATGCGGTCCGAGTTCGAGGCCCAGGCCGAGCTGGCCGGCCTCGCAGACCCTGGCGAACTGGCCGATCGGTTGTTGCTGCTGCACGAGGGTGCCCTGGTCAGCTTCCGGGTGGCCGCGATGGAGCATGCTCCGGAGGTGGCCTACCGAGCGGCGGCCGACCTGCTCGCGGGCTGGCCGCGGGCTTAGGTCCTGGTGCGCCGGGTGATGGTCAGCCCGACCAGGCGGGACACGACCATGGCGACGTACCCGAGTCCGGCCAACTGCTCGAGCATCACGACCGACCTGCCCCACGCCGTCACCGGCACGATGTCGCTCAGGCCCGTGCTGGACAGCGTGGTGAAGCTCAGGAACAGGAGCTCCATCCAGGTGCGGTCGCTGGTCGGATTCACGGGTGCCGTGAAGCTGCCCGGCACGAGCACCTGGACGAACGTGTAGACGTACGCGAAACCCCACGCCACCAAGGTGAACGTCGCACCGGTGGCGTAGAGCTCGTCCGTGCTGACGTCGTGGTCGGACAGCATGTACCGCAGCAGGCTGTAGGCCGCGTAGAAATAGAACGTCGCGTGCAGTACGGCGGAGACCGCCGCCACCGGCGCGGTCGGATTGAACGCGTCCACCAGTGAAAGGACCACAGCGGGGATGCCGAGTCCGATGCTGACCCAGGTCAGGCCTGGAGTGGCCCGGACGGAGAAGACGGCCAGGACCAGGACGAAGATGCCGAGGATCTCGAACGCCACCCGGCCACCGCGGGAGCCCTCCATCGCGGGGTAGACGAGGACGCCCAGGAGCTGCACCAGCAGCAGGACCGCCGACGGGTGCCGCCGCGCGTTGGCGAACCAGCTCACCGCACGTCCCCTCCGGCGTCTTCGGCCGCGCTCTCTGGTTCGCGGGCCTCCTCCTCGCGAGAGGCGACGATGGCCGCGCGCCGGGCGAGCCGGTGGCTGCGGCGGATCTCGGCCTCGCGCAGCCGGCGGCGGTCCTCGTCGGTCTCCGGAACCACCTGCGGCACCTCCCGCGGCTTGCCCTCGGAGTCGACCGCGACGAACACCAGGTACGCCGATGCCACATGCACCTCCGGTCCGACGGAATCCCAGCGATCGGCGGTGATCCGTACGCCGACCTCCATCGAGCTGCGCCCGGTCCAGTTGACCTGTCCGCTGAAGTGCACCACGTCGCCGACACGCACCGGGACGAGAAACGTCATCTCGTCCATCGACGCGGTGACCGCCGGACCGCCGGAGTGCCGCGCCGCCACCACGCCCGCGACCGAGTCGACCAGCGTCATGATCACGCCGCCGTGCACGGTGCCCAGCAGGTTGGTCTCGTTCTGGGCGGTGATGTGCGACAGCGACAACCGCGTCACCGAGGTAGGTCGCGACGACGGCGTGCTGGACATCCTGCTCCACTCCTCCCGAGCGCCTGACAGCTGTGGCCGCAGACTATCCCGGGCGGTTGTCCACAGGTTCGGAACGAGCCGCGGGAACTGGGGCCGATCCTCGTACTTTCTCTGGCGAGGAGGTGGCCACGATGACCATCGACAGCTCCACCGAACGTGCCCACGGCAACCACCCCGACCGGCCCGACCCGGTCCTGATCCCGCTGACCCGCGGCCAGGCGGCACGACTCGTGCGCCTCGGCCTCACCGCCGCGGCCCGGCTCGGTCTCGACGTGAGGTACGCGGGCGGCGCGGCGCTCGTCCCGGCCGAGCCGGCCGCGGACGGCCCACTGCTCGGCCTGAGCAACCTCGCCCGCGCCGTCTCCCACCACGAGGAGGACCGCTGGCCCGCACTGGTCGAGAAGCATTTCGTCCAGCTGTTGCAACGCCTCCGCCAGGGTCCTCCAACACCACCCGCGGACCCCGAGCGGGAGCTGATCCAGCGTCTCGCCCCACGGCACGGGCTCCCGCCCGGCTGGACGGCGGACCGTGCCGATTTCCTCCCTGGGCTGGTGTCGATCCCCGCGACCACGCAGGACGGCGTCGTCACGATGTACCTCGACCCGGCCGACTTCGGCCTCACCTGGTGCGACGCCGAGCGGTTCGGGCTGGCCAACCTCCGCCGGATCACCGATCACGTCGACTACGTCGAGGACGACGGCATCCAGGTCGCCGTGGTCACCGGGAGCCTCTTCGCCGCCTCCCGGGCCCTCGTCCTGGACACTGTCCTCCGCGAGTCCCTCCACCTCGAACTCCCGCGGTACGGCGTGCTCGCCGCCGTCCCGTCCCGCGATCTCCTGCTGATCCACGTGATCCGCGATCTCTCGGTGATCCCGGCGCTCGGGCTGATGCTCAACCTCGCGTCCCGCTCGTACACCCACGACCCCGGCCCGTTGTCCCCCGACGTCCATCTGGTCACCTCCGCCCTCGAGTGGCACCCCGCGACCATCCTGTCCGCGGACAGCACTCCGCTCCGGCTGTCACCTCAGCTGGACGCGCTCACCAGAGTCCTCGCCCTCGAAGAGCCGCAGTCCTCTGGCGGACCCGGTCATGCCTGACTCAGGACTGCGGGGGCGTGTAGTGACCAGGCCAGTCGGAGCGGCGGATCCGGGAGATCGAGCGGACCTCGCCGATCGTCGACCACTCGTCCCTGCCCAACCGGGCCAGCGGCCGGAGCCGTTGGATCTCCGGGTGGCCGTCGACCATGACCGCCTCGTCGACGGCGAGCTGACGGACCCGGCCGATCACCACGGTGCTGTCGCCGAGCTCCAGTGTCGTGTGCAGGGTGCACTCGATCGCCACCGGCGACTCAGCGACCCGCGGTACGGCGACGGTCCGCGAAGGTTCCGTGGTCAGGCCGACGGCCTCGAACTCGGAGATCTCCGCCGGGAAGTCGGTCGCGGTCGCGTTGACCTGCGCGAACAGCGGCTCGGCGGCGAAGTTCACCACGAACTCGCCGGTTGCCTCGACGTTGTTCAAGCTGTCCTTCCGGCCGACCGAGGTGAACTGCACCATCGGCGGCCGAACACACGACACCGTGAAGAACGAATGCGGGGCGAGGTTGAGCACTCCATCGGCGGACCTGCTCGACACCCACGCGATCGGCCGCGGCACCACCACAGAGTTCAGCGCGGCGTAGAACTCCCGTCGCCCGAGCTCCTCCGGATCCAGATCCACACGCACCTCCGCAGTACATCAAATCCGGTGGACGCCACCGTCCCCCGGCACAAGGATCGTGGGACCGAGGACGCGACGACGAGGGAGGTGCGGGTGGGCGACCACGACGAGATTCTGCAGGGCGCCACCGCGATCGGCCGGCGACACAGCGTGCCACCGCAGGACGTGGCCGAGGTCGCGGGCGGCGTCGCGAACCGTGGATTCGTGCTCGGCGAGGCGTTGTTCCTCCGGGTCGCGCGGCCCGGGTTCGAGGACGACCTGCGGAAGGAGGCGGGCGTCGTGCCCGTTGCCCGGTCGCTGGGGGTCCTGACGCCGGCCGTCGTCGAGTACGACGACAGCCGCGGACTGGTCGACGCGCCGTACGTCGTGATGGAGCGCGTGCACGGGGTCGAGCCGGTCGGCGTACCGGTGGGGCTCGGAGAGCAACTGGCCCGCCTGCACCGGGCCGAGCGGATCGATCTGCCCGGAGTTCCACAAGACGAACGCGACGATCCGTGGCGGACGGTCGACGACCTGGCGGAACGCGGGTACCTGGACCTCGGGACGGCGAAGTGGCTGAGCGGATGGTTCACCAGGCTGGCCGACCGGTTCGACCGGGGCGAACCGACGGTGCTGATTCATGGAGACGTTGCCTCGCACAACCTTCTGACCGGGCCGGACGGCGGGCTCCGCGCGCTGGTCGACTGGGGTGACGCCGCCTGGGCGCCACGCGGCATGGACTTCGCCAAGCTGCCGCTCGAACATGTCGCCGCGATCCTCCCGGAGTACCTCGGCGAGACGCGCGCCACGGCAATCGGTGTCGCGCCGCGGGAGGAGGAGATCGCCGCGGCCACGCTGTGGTTCCACCTGGATTGGGGTCTCGGCAAGCTCGCGGCCGAACCGTCGCCTGGTCGACGTCACTGGACGGCGCCGCCCGGTAGCCGGATCCTGGGTCTCCTGCGCTTCTTCGCCGCCGGCCCGCCCGCTGCCTGGTCCACCCTGACCTGACGACCGCATCAAGAAGGCCCGCTTCTGGCTGTCAGTGCTCGGGTTTCTGCCGTAAAACAAGGGGCTTGCACTTGTCGCGACATGAGGCAGACTGAGGTCTCGTGACTGATTACGTAGCCGCTCAGGACCGGTACGACGACCAGATGGCCTACCGGCGGACGGGGCGCAGCGGGTTGCAGCTGCCCGCGATCTCGCTGGGACTGTGGCACAACTTCGGCGACGACAAGCCGTTCGCCACGCAGCGCGACATCCTGCGCCGGGCGTTCGATCTCGGCGTCACGCACTTCGACCTGGCGAACAACTACGGTCCGCCGTACGGCTCGGCGGAGACGAACTTCGGCACGCACTTCGCCCGCGACTTCAAGCAGTACCGCGACGAGCTGATCCTGTCGACCAAGGCCGGCTACGACATGTGGCCGGGGCCGTACGGCCAGGGCGGCGGCTCGCGGAAGTACCTGCTCGCCTCGCTCGACCAGTCGCTGAGCCGGATGGGCCTGGACTACGTCGACATCTTCTACTCGCACCGGTTCGACCCGGACACCCCGCTCGAGGAGACGATGGGCGCGCTCGACGCCGCGGTCCGCTCGGGCAAGGCGCTGTACGCCGGCATCTCCTCGTACTCGGCGGACCGGACCCGGGAGGCGGCGCGGATCCTGCAGGAGCTCGGGACGCCGCTGCTGATCCACCAGCCGTCGTACTCGATGCTGAACCGCTGGATCGAGGAGGACCTGCTGGACACCGTCGGTGAACTGGGTGTCGGCGTGATCGCGTTCTCGCCGCTGGCGCAGGGTGTGCTCACCGACCGCTACCTGGGCGGCGTCCCGGCGGACTCCCGGGCGGCGCAGGGCAAGTCGCTGAACCCGGAGTCGCTGACCGAGGACACGCTGAAGCACGTCCGCGCGCTCAGCGAGATCGCCAAGGAGCGCGGCCAGTCCGTGGCGCAGCTCGCGCTGGCCTGGACGTTGCGTGACGACCGCGTGACCAGCGCGCTGATCGGCGCCTCCAGCGTCACCCAGCTGGAGAACAACCTCGCCGCGGTCAAGAACCTCGAGTTCACCGCGGAGGAACTGGAGGCCATCGACGCCGACGCGGTCGAGGCCGGTATCAACCTCTGGAAGACGAGCTCCGACGCCTGACAGTCGGCGTTCGCCAGCACCCCGCCCGGGCCGACCGATCAGGGTCGGCCCGCGCGGCCGGCGAGCAGATGCTGGCCTCGACATCGGCGGAGGGACGGCCGGCTGCTCGTCGTACCGCGGGCCGCGCGTCTGGCGAACGTGGAGCGGCCGGACGTGATCAGGCCGGCCGTCGCCGGTCACCTGCTGACGACGGTTGCACTCTCCGGGTGATGGGCACAGGCTGGGAGGAAGACCCCTGGAGGTGGTTGTCATGACCGCTTCGACGCTCGAACTGGCCCTGACCTACGAACACGCCCGGATCCGCGAGCTGGCCGAGCCGGCTCAGCACCCGGCCGCCGCGCACCCGGAACGCCGGCACCAGACCGACTGGTTCTACGCGATCGCGGCCCAGCACCTCGCCGCCGCCGAGGACGTCCTCCTCCCGCATGTGCGCCGCCTGCCGGACGGCGACGACCTGGTCACCACCTACGTCGGCAACGCCAAGGAACTGGAGCGGTCGCTGCGATTCCTGAAGGGGCGCCAGTACGGCGACAGTCGCATGCAGGACCTGACGTCGCGCGAGGTGTGGCAGTCGATCGACCGGCTGCTCGCCGAGCACGAGCAACTGGAGACCGCATACAGCCGGCAGCTCAGCGGCCAGATGGACGACTCCGACGTCAACTCGCTGACCGAGCAACTGCTCGAGGCGGAGGAAGTCGCGCCGACCCGAGCACACCCGTACTCACCGCACACAGGGATGGCGGGACGGCTGGCGCACCGGATGTGGCGAGTCGCCGACACCGCGTGGGACAGCGCCGAAGGCCGCGTCGTACCGACCAAGTACCACGTGCACCCCAAGCGCGACTCGGCGTTGTCGCACTACCTCTACGGCACGCCGATGCCGGAGACCGAGGAAGACGCCCGCTGACGACGAAGGCCGGGCCCGGTGTCCTCCGGATGCCTCCGAAGGGCCGGGCCCGGCCGCCTGCTCTCACTGCGCCTGGTTGTGAGAGCCGGCTGCGGTCCCGCCGTCCGCTGCGCCTGGTGTGCGGAGGTGGGACCTACGTCCTCCTCCGCTGCGCCTGGTGTGCGGGGAGGACGGTCCGGGTTATCTGAGCCCGTCGATCGCCTTCTTCGCGCCCGGGTGGACCTCCACCGGATCGGTCTTGTCGGCGTTCGCCAGGTCGATGCCCTTGGCGGCGGCGTTCACCGCGACGAGGGCGTCCTTGTTCTCGTAGATGACCTTGGTCAGCTGCTCGGCCAGGTCGTCCTTCATGTCCTTGCGGACCAGCAGCACGTTCGGTACGACGATGGTCGCGACGTCAGCCGGCTGCTTGTAGGTCGCCGCCGGGATCGGCGCCTGGGAGTAGACCGGGCCGTACTTCTCCTGCATCTTCGGCAGCAGGTCGACGATTGGGATGAGCTTCACGTTCTTGCCCATGCTCGTGGTCAGGTCGGTGATCCCACCGGTCGGCAGACCGCCGGACCAGACCAGGGCGTCGATCGACCCGGACTTCATCGCGTCCACCGACTCCGGCAGCCCGAGCCGCTGCGCGGTGACGTCCTTGGCCGGGTCGAGACCGGCCGCCTCGAGCAGGCGCCGGGCGATCACCTCGGTGCCGGAGTTCGGCGAGCCGGTCGAGACCCGCTTGCCCTTCAGGTCGGCGATCGTGTTGATGCCGGCCGAGGTGCGGACGGCGACCTGCGTGTAGTTGTTGTACAGCCGGGTGAGCGCGACCACTTCCTGCGGCGTCGTGAAGCTGTTCTCTCCCTTCACGGCGTCGGCCGCGGTGTCACCGAGGGAGAACGCGATGTCGTAGTTGCCGGCCACCAGGCCCTGGACGTTCTGCACCGACGCGCCGGTCTCGCTCGCGGTCGCCCGGTAGCCGGACACCTTCTGCGAGATCAGCGACGCCAGCGCACCGCCGAGCTGGTAGTAGACGCCGGTGGTGTTGCCGGTGGCAATGGTCAGCCGGCCGCCGTCGGCCGAACCGGATCCGGAGGGTTCCCGCTGGCCACCGCAGGCGACCAGCGAGGTGGCCGCGGCGAGCGCCACCAGGGTGGCGGGGAGGCGACGGATTCTCATGGAGCGACCGATCCTTCCGTTGGTCCGGCCTGACGTGAACGCCGGATCAGGTTGATGACGACGGCAACAAGTAGCAAACAGATTCCGGCCCCGATGGTTACGGGGGTCAGGTAGAGCAGCAGCAACGCGGCCGGCACGCACAACGAACGCTCGATCCAGCTGGTGGCCACCACGATCCACCCGCCGGTGACCACCGCGAGCGCGGCGACCGCCAGCATCGAGACCGCCAGCGTCCACACCATGCCGGCGAACGCTCCCTGACCCAGCAGGTGCGCGCCGTTGTCGGTCAGCACGAACGCGAACGGGACCAGGAACGCCGGCAGCGTGTACTTCCACGCCTGCCACATCGTCGACATCACCCGGCCGCCGGTGATCGCGGACGTGGCCACCGCGGCCAGCGCGGTCGGCGGCGACACCTCCGACAGCACGGCGTAGTAGAAGATGAACATGTACGCCTCGGGCTGCGTCACCCCGAGCTGCACCAGCGCCGGCGCGATGATCACGGCCGCGATGATGAACGACGCGGTCACCGGCACGGCCAGGCCGAGGATCAGTACGGCGAACGCCGACAGCACCACGGTCAGGATCAGCACCACGGTGTGGTTGTCGGTCAGCCCGCGGGCCGCGTCGACGATGATCTCGGCCAGGTTCAGCCCCAGCCCGGTCTGCGTGGTGACCGCGACGATCACGCCGGCGGTCGCACAGGTGGCCGCCACCGGCAGCACCGAACGGGTGCCCTGGGCAAGCGCCTTGAACAGCCTCCCGGCGGTCAGCCGGTGCTCACGGTCCAGGAACGACAGCCCGAACTGGACGATCACCGCGTAGACCACGGCCTTGAACGGCGGGACGCCGACCGCCATGAAGCCGACGATCACGAACAACGACAGGAAGTGGTACCCGAACCGCAGCAGCAGCCGCAGCGCCGAGTTCGTGGACGTCTCGGTCGACGTCGTGCCGTGCCGGCGGGCGTCCATCTCGATCGCGAGCAGGATGCCCAGGTAGTACAGGATGGTCGGGATGACGGCGTACCCGAGGACCGTCAGGTAGGACACCTGCAGGAATTCGGCGATGATGAACGCGGCCGCGCCCAGGGTCGGCGGCGACAGGATCGCGCCGATGCCGGCCGCGGCGAGCATGCCGCCGGCCGGTTCGGCCGGGTAGCCGGCCCGGCGCAGGATCGGCCAGGACACGGTGCCGAGCGACACCGCGGTCGCCGTCCCCGAACCGGAGACGCTGCCGAGCAGGAAGCCGGCCAGCGTGACGGTGCGCCCGGGCGCCGTCCGGCTGCGCTTGAAGGCCGCGAACGACAGGTCGATGAAGAACTTCCCGGCCCCGGAGTAGTCCAGGACGGCACCGTAGATGGTGAACAGCACGATGTAGCTGGCAGCGACGGCCAGCGGGGTGCCGTAGAAGCCGGCCGTGCCCATGGTGAACTGCGCGATGATCGCGTCGAAGTTGAAGCCCTGGTGCGCGAGTGACCACGTGTAGGGCAGATACCCGCCGTAGTACGCGTAGGCGACGAACAACAGGCTGAACGCCGGCAGCACCCAGCCGGTCGTCCGGCGGCAGGCCTCGAGCAGCAGCACCAGAAGCAGGGCGCCGACGAGTATGTCGACCATCGTCGGCGCCTGGCGTCGTTCGAGATACCCGTCGAAACCGAAGAGTGGATAGACGCAGACCGCGAAGGCGACAACGGCCAGGATCCAGTCGGTGATCCCGGGGTCGTCATGGGCGCGGTTCTTGAGCGGGTTCAGGAACGCCGGCACCTTCCAGCCGCGGTAGCTGAGCAGCGTGACCGGCAGAACGGCTGCGAGAAAGATCACCAGGTAGAACTGGGTGCCTTGTGGTAGAGGAAAGAAGACCTGCAGCAGCACGCCGACGCTGACGATTGCGCACCAGACCGCAATCACCGTGTCCAGGGCAGGCCGGAGCCGCCGAGCGGGCCGTTCCTGCTCGTACTCGGCGAGCTCGTCGTCGGAGGGCGCGGTCAAGCCGCCCCCCGTCCCGATACCGACAGTCACTACCGGTTCCCTCCTGTGGCCGGAAGGCTAATCTTGCTGAACACTGCGTGGAGTCGCGTGATTACGTCTTTACCAAGATCTGACACACATGAGCGCCTCCTGGCCTACGATCACCGCATGAGTGGCGCCGTCAGGATCCTGTTGGTCGAGGACGATCTCGATATCGCGAATGCCCTGATACCCGCCTTGCGGCGCTACGGCTTGATGGTGACACATGTCCGGACGGCCGCGGATGCCCTCGCGGCGGACCCCGGCGACCTGGTCCTGCTGGACCTGGGCCTGCCGGACGGGGACGGGATCAACGTGTGCCGGCAGATCCGCACGGTCTCCGACGTGCCGGTGATCGCGGTGACCGCGCGCGGCGAGGCGGCCGACCGGGTCCGCGGGTTGCGCAGCGGCGCGGACGACTACGTGGTCAAGCCGTTCGCGATATCCGAACTCCTGGCCCGGATCGATGCTGTACTTCGTCGTACCGGCCTCTTGCAGCCCCGCCCCCGGGTGACCGTCGGCGACCTGACCGTGGACATCGAGGCCCGGACCGTCCAGGTCGCGGACAAGCCCATCAGCCTGACCCGCAAGGAGTTCGACGTGCTAGCTGTGCTGGCCGCTCACCACGGCCGGGTGGTCCCCCGCGAACAGGTCGCCCTGTACGCCTGGCAGTCCGTCTTCGAGGCCTCGTCGCGGACGATGGACGTGCACGTGGCCAGCCTGCGGGCCAAGCTCGGCCGCCCCGAGCTGGTGCAGACCATCCGCGGCGTGGGTTACCGCCTGGGTTCGGACTGACCGTTGCGCCGTCGTCTGCTGCAGTCACTCGTTCCGATGGTCATCATCCTGGCCGTCGTCGCCGCCGTACCGCTGGCCAACTACATCGCCACCAGTACGTCGCGGACGCTGTTCCTGTCCCGCAGCAACGACGCGGACTGGTTCGCCACCATGGCGGAGTCGCCGCTGCAGTCCGGTGACATCGCCAACCTGCGCGAGCTGGCCGTCCGGTACCACGAGCTCTACAACACGCCGGTGTTCGTCGTCGACGTCGACCGGCGGGTGGTGGCCACCTCGCGCTCCGGCGTCGAGGTGAACGAGCCGGACCTGAAGGTCGCGCTCGACAGCACGCTGGCCGGCCGCCTCCCGGCGGAGCCGCCGGCGCTGTTCCCGTGGCGCACCGGCGAGATGGTGGTCGCCCGCCCGGTCGTGAACAACGGCCGGGTACTCGGCGCCGCCGTACTGCGGGTGCCGACCGAGAAGGCCCGCGACCAGGTGCAGAGCGGGCTGCTCCTGCTCCTCGGCGGTCTGCTGATCAGCATCGGCGCGATCGTCATCGGCATCGTCCGGCCGATCACCCGCTGGGTGCTGCGGCCGCTGAACGACCTCGACAACGCGACCCACCAGATCACCCGCGGCGCCCTGGACACCCGGGTGTCCACCGACGGCCGCGCACCGGAGCTGCGCCGGCTCGGCGACAGCTTCAACTCGATGGCCCTCAGCCTGCACCAGGCACGCCAGCGCGAGCGCGAGTTCGTTGCCGACGCCTCCCATCAGCTCCGGACGCCGCTGACCTCGGCGCGGATCCACATCGAGGGTCTGTCCCGGCTGTCGCCGACGGCCCGGTTCGCGCTCAGCGACATCGACCGGCTCGGCCGGATCGTCCAGCGGCTGTCCCGGCTGGCCGGCTCGGACCGCCCCGGGGCCGATGCCGACAGCAACGAGGCGCCACTGGACCTGGCCCAGGCGGTGAAGGAGCGGCTGGTCGGCTGGAAGGCCGTGTACGCCGCCGACGACATGGAATTGGTCATCGGCGAGATGGTGCCGGGCGGCGTCGCCCCGGAGCTCGAGGTGGACGACATCCTCGACGTCCTGCTCGACAACGCCTCCAAGTACGGCGCCCCGCCGGTGGAGGTGTCGGTCACCCGGGACGGTACCGAGGTGGTGCTGTCGGTCCGCGACCACGGCCTCGGGCTCGGCTCGCGCGACCTGAAGAAGGTCGGCGAGCGGTTCTGGCGGAGCGCGCACCACCGGGAGATGCCGGGGACCGGTCTCGGGCTGGCGATCGTCCGCTCCGAGGCGGCCCGGGTCGGCGGCCGCGTGGCAGCCCGCCCACCGATCGGCGGCGGCCTGGTGATCGAGGTCCGCGTCCCCCTGATCGACGACTACGACGCCTGATCCACCCGCCCCCAAAC
>NZ_SMKR01000058.1 GCF_004348725.1 Kribbella turkmenica | reverse complement strand
AGCGCGGGTCGAGCGAGCTCGCTTCCTGGTGCGACGTCATCAGGTCGTTCTGCCGGCGGAACATCGTGTTCACCGTCCACCACGCCCAGGAGTCGGACAGGTTCGGCCGGGCGATCAGGTAGTTCGGCACCGCCAGCGTCGGCACCGAACTGGCCAGGCCGTACACCGACGGCGGGATCGAGGACACGATGTAGCCGCCGAACCGCTTGAGCGAGATCTCCTCCGCGACGATGCTGATGTCGACCAGCCGGAAGCCGACCGTCTTCTGCAGCGCCGCGATCGGCGAGGTCGGCAGGCCGCCGCTCCAGATCAGCGCGTCGATCCCCGGTCCACGGCCCTGGGCGTCGGCCTTCTGCCGCAACTGCTCGACCGCGTCGGTGAGGGAAAGATTGGTGGTCTTGACGTTACGCAGCCTGGCGGTGGACAGGATCAGGTCCGCCACCACCTTGGTCCCGGAGTTCAGCGGCCCGACGTTGACCGTCAGGCCCTCCAGGTCCTTGAGTTCGGTCACGTCCGACGCGGTCGGCACGACCACGTGCACGTAGTTGTCGTAGGTCCGGGCCAGCGCGGTGAACTTGAGTCCGCCGGAACTGAACAGGCCGGTGCCCTCGTACGCGTTCAGCGCGGTGTCGGAGGTGGTGAAGCCCAGGTCGGCCTTCATCGCGGCAACCCGCTGCAGGTTGTCCACCGAGCCGTTGGTGACCAGTGTCGTCATCTCCATGCCGGTCACCTCGCTGACCAGCTTGGCGAGCCCGCCGCCGAACACGTTGTAGACGCCGCCTTGGTTGCCGGTGGCCAGCGTCGCCGGCCCGGCCGGCGCAGGCTCGTCCGAGCGGCCGCGCGAACAGCCCGGCACGGCCAGGCCTGCAGCCGCGGCGGCCCCGAGGCCGAGCAGGCTGCGCCGGGTCAGGCCGGCCGGACGGACGCGGCCGTTCCCGGCAGGGGTCAGGAGGCGGGGGCGATCCATGCAGGACAACCTAGACGGCCACGGGTTCGAACCGGTAGTCACGCTCCGCGCCGCAGTACGGCGGCTACCGGGAGTGCAACGATGAACTGCATCTGGACGGGCGCGGGGTGCGTGTGACAGCGTTGTCATCGCAGCGGCCGTGTGGCCGTCTGACCAGGCACGGCCAGACCCCGGAGGATGATTTCGTGCACGACGACCGTCAACTCATCGAGGAGCGGCTCAGGCGCGCCCTGCGGGAGCGGATCCGCCCCGCGATCTACGGCGCGGCGGTCCCGCTGGACATCCAGGTGTGGCACGCCCCCGGTGAGCCGGTGTCCCCCGCCGAAGCGCTCAAGGCGACGTACGAGCCGGCCGGGATCGGCCTGCCCTGGGGTGCCGCCTGGGGTACGGCGTGGTTCCGGTTCAGCGGACAGGTTCCGGCCGAGTGGGCCGGCAGCGAGGTCGAGGCGGTCATCGACCTCGGCTTCAGCGGTGGCCCCGGGTTCTCCGCGGAAGGCCTGATCCACACGACGTCCGGCGTACCGCTGAAGGGGCTGCACCCGCGGCAGACGTACGCGCCGCTGTCGATCCTCGGCCCCGACGGTACGGCGGCCTCGCCCGGCGACCGGATCGAGTTCTACGTCGAGGCGGCGGCCAACCCCGAGGTGCTCGGGTCGAACGCGTTCGCACCGACCGACGTCGGCAGCAAGCCCGAGCTGGGCGGCACGCCGATCTACCAGCTGACCCGCGCCGACCTGGCCGTGTTCAACGCCGAGGTGTGGGACCTGATCCTCGACCTCGAGGCGCTGGACGGCCTGCAGCAGCAGTTGACCCCGCAGGAGCCGCGGCGCCGGGAGATCCTGCGCGCGCTCAGCCGTGCGCTGGACGCCCTGGACTACGAGAACGTCGCCGGCACGGCGGCCGACGCCCGGGCGCAGCTGACCGACGTCCTGAGCCGCCCGGCGCACGCCAGCGCGCACCAGCTGTCCGCGGTCGGCCACGCGCACATCGACTCCGCCTGGCTGTGGCCGCTGCGGGAGACCCGCCGCAAGGTGGCCCGGACCGTCTCCAACGTCGCCACGCTGGCCCAGGAGTACCCGGAGCTCGTCTTCGCGTTCTCGCAGGCGCAGCAGCACGCCTGGGTGAAGGAGAACTACCCGGAGGTGTGGGAGCGGCTGAAGAAGGCCGTTGCCGACGGCACCATCGTTCCGGTGGGCGGCATGTGGGTCGAGTCCGACACCAACCTGCCCGGCGGCGAGGCGCTGGCCCGGCAGTTCGTGCACGGCAAGAAGTTCTTCCTGGACGAGTACGGCATCGACACCCAGGAGGTCTGGCTGCCGGACTCGTTCGGCTACACCGCGGCCCTGCCGCAACTGGTGAAGCTGTCCGGGTCGAAGTGGTTCCTGACCCAGAAGATCTCCTGGAACAAGGAGAACAAGTTCCCGCACCACACGTTCTGGTGGGAGGGTCTCGACGGCACTCGGGTGTTCACCCACTTCCCACCGATCGACACCTACAACTCCGACCTGTCCGGCCGCGAGCTGGCGCACGCGCAGCGCAACTTCTCCGAGAACGGCGCGGCCACCCGCTCGCTGGTCCCGTTCGGGTACGGCGACGGCGGTGGCGGCCCCACCCGCGAGTTCGTCGCGACCGCGCGCCGGGTGGCGAACCTGGAGTCCTCGCCGCGGGTGACGATCGAGTCCCCGACCGAGTTCTTCACCGCGGCCGAGGAGGAGTACCGCGAGCACGCGCCGGTCTGGTCGGGTGAGCTCTACCTGGAGATCCACCGGGCGACGTACACGTCGCAGGCCAAGACCAAGCAGGGCAACCGGCGCAGCGAGCACCTGCTCCGCGAGGCCGAGCTGTGGTCCGCCGCGGCCGTGGTCGCGGGCAAGCTGGATGCGTACCCCTACGAGGACCTGGACCGGATCTGGAAGGCCGTGCTGCTGAACCAGTTCCACGACATCCTCCCGGGCAGCTCGATCTCCTGGGTGCACCGCGAGGCCGAGGCCACGTACGCGAAGCTGGCCGAGGAGCTCGACGCGATCATCGGCAAGGCCCAGCGGGCGCTGGCCGGCGAAGGATCCGCCCAGATCGTCTTCAACGCGGCCCCGCACAGCCGCAACGGCATCGCCGGCCTGGGCGCCGGCGTCGCCGTCGGCGAAGGCCAGTCGGTGACGGTCGAGAACGGCGTACTGGACAACGGCCTGATCCGGGTCACCGTCGACGAGCGCGGCCTGATCACCTCCCTGTACGACGTGCAGGCCGACCGCGAGGTGATCGCGCCAGGTGCCGCGGGCAACCTCCTGCAACTGCATGTGGACACCCCGAACCAGTGGGACGCCTGGGACGTCGACTCGTTCTACAAGAACAACGTCCGCGACGTGACCGAGGTCGACAGCGTCGATTTCAGCACCGTCGAGGGCGTCGCGACGGTCGTGGTGAAGCGGTCCTTCAACCGGTCGTCGGTCACCCAGACGCTGCGGCTGCGGCCGGGCACGAAGCGGGTCGACATCGAGACCACGATCGACTGGCACGAAGCCGAGAAGTTCCTGAAGGCGGCGTACCCGGTCGACGTGCACGCCGACCGGTCGGCGTCGGAGACGCAGTTCGGGCACATCTTCCGGCCGACCCACCAGAACACCTCGTGGGACGCGGCGAAGTTCGAGATCGCGGCGCACCGCTGGGTACACGTCGGCGAGCCCGGGTACGGCGTCGCCGTGGCGAACGATTCGACGTACGGCCACGACATCAGCCGGACCGCCCGCGAGGACGGCGGCACCAGCACCGTCATCCGGACGTCGCTGATCCGCGCACCGCGGTTCCCCGACCCGCAGACCGACCAGGGCGTGCACACCGTGAACCACGCGCTGGTGGTCGGCGCCGGCATCCCGGAGGCGGTCGAGGAGGGCTACCGGATCAACCTGCCCGAGCGGGTCGTCACCGGCGCCGAGGGCGTTGAGCCGATCGTTGCTGTCGACAACGGCAATGTGATCGTCGAGGCGCTGAAGCTGGCCGACGACGAGTCCGGCGACGTGGTCGTCCGCCTCTACGAGTCCAGCGGCGGCCGCTCCCGGGCCACCGTCACCCCGTCGTTCGGCGTGGCGTCGGTGACCGAGGTCGACCTCCTCGAGCGTCACCTGGCCGGCCGGGACCTGCAGGACGGCGGTGTCTGCCTGGACCTCCGCCCGTTCCAGATCCTCACCCTCCGCTTCAAGCGCTCCTGACCGGCCACGGGCCGGTGGCTTGAACTCCACCCGGGGGCCGTGCACAGGTTGTTCCCTGTGCACGGCCCCCGGTTTCTGTGGACATCGGCGACAGTTCACCCGGCTGACGTAGCGTTGGAAGCCCAGCCAGGAGGTGGCATGGCCCCGACACCCTTGCTCGGTTCCCGGACGCTCGACCGGCAGACGGCCCGGTCGCTGCCGCCGGGGCCGCGGTTGCCCACGCTGGCCCAGACCGTTCTCTTCGCGAGTCACCGCAAGACGTTCTTCCCGCGGATGCGCGAGCGGTACGGCGACGTGTTCACGATCCGCCTGGTGCCGTCGAGCCGCGTGGTCGTCGTACTGAGCAGGCCGGAGCACTTCCGGGAGGTGTTCGGCGCCTCGCCGTCGGTGATGCACGCGGGCGAGGGCAACACCGTGCTGGAGCCGATCATGGGTTCGCACTCGCTGCTGCTGCTGGACGACGAGGACCACGTCCGGATGCGGCGTCAGCTGATGCCGGCGTTCTCCGGTCAGGCACTGCGCGGGTACGCCGGGATGGTGCACGAGCTCGCCCGTGCGGAGGTCGCGACCTGGCCCGTCGGCACGCCGTTCAAGCTGCACCAGCGGATGCGGGACCTGACGCTGGAGGTCATCCTCCAGGTCGTCTTCGGTGTCACCGACTCCGACCGGCTGGACCAGCTCCGGCCGCTGCTGGACCGGATCGTCTCGGTGTCACCGGTGATCATGCTCGGCGGGTTCTACCCGGCGCTGCTCCGGGTGCCGCCGTGGCGGACGTACCTGTCCGTGCAGCGGCAGGTCGACGAGATCCTGTACGACGAGATCGCCCGGCGCCGCGGGAATCTCGCCGGGCGGACCGACGTACTGTCGCGGCTGCTTGCCGCGGGCAACTGGTCGGACGTGGAGCTGCGGGACCAGCTGGTGACGCTGCTGCTGGCCGGGCACGAGACCACCGCGACGGCGATGGGCTGGGCGTTCCACGAGCTGGCCCGGCGGCCGGACGACCTGGCGTTCGGCCAGCGGGCCGCGGACGCCGGCGCGGACGACGAGCTCGAGGCGATCGTCAAGGAGGCGATGCGGCTGCACCCGGTCGTCTACCAGGTCGGCCGCCGGCTCACCGAGACCGCGGACGTGGCCGGGTACCGGCTGCCGCGCGGGACGACGATCATGGCCGCGATCGGCCTGGCCCACCGCGACGCCGAACACTTCCCGCAGCCGCAGGACTTCCGCCCCCGACGCTTCCTCGACGACGACCCGCCGGCCCCCGGCACCTGGATCCCCTTCGGCGGCGGCGCCCGCCGCTGCATCGGCGCCGGCTTCTCCCTGATGGAAGGCACCGAAATCCTCCGCGCCGCCCTCACCGCCTACAACGTGCACGCTCCCGACCCGACCCCCGAACCCGCCAAGCCCAAGAACGTCACCCTCGTTCCCGCCCGAGGCGCCGAAGTCCTGGTCACCCCCCGCTGAACTGCCGCGGCCGCGGCCGTCACCTCATCTGCGGGTAGCTGTCGTTCGGCACCACGGCCGCCCGAGCGGAGCGAGGGGCGTCAGTCCTCCAGGTCGGTGGTGTCGCCCAGGTCCACGTCCCGGTAGGACGGGAGGTCCTGTTCGTCGTCGTCGGCGAGTTCGAAGTTGTCCTCGTCGTCGACGACGTGGACGGCGGCTTCCTCGGCGGAGGCGGCGGCGCCGTCGAAGCCGACGTCCCCGGCGACCAGTTCGTCCTCGTCGTCACCGTGGGCGCCCTCGTCCGGAGCGACCAGGCGGCCGGACCGGGCGACGCCGACCTCGGGCCCGCCGACATCCTCGCCGTCCTCGGCGTACGGGTCCGCGTCCGGCTCCTCCTGCGCGATCCGCTGGTCCAGCGACTCGCCCTGCAGCGCCTCGTCGGCCGTCGTACCGAATCCTTCGCCCGCGGACCACCTCTCCGGCGGCGAGTAACCCTCGTCGAGCAGGTCGTCCACCCCCCGGTCGTCGAGGGTGTCCTCCGGCTGCAGCTGGTTCTCGTCGTCGACGCTGTAGCTGCCGTAGTCCTCGCGGTTGTTCTCGGTCACGCCTCCACCTCGCCAGCGCTCGGCTCCGGCCTGACCGAGATCTCGACAGTGCTGATGGATCGCTCGCTGCGCTCGCTCATGGCACCACACTGTCCGCCCAGCGCGGGTGAATCAAGCCGCAGCGCGCGCACGCCACAATGGGTCCGTGGATCCGGTCAGACTGACGTTGGACCAGCTGCGGGAACTGCGGGACGACATCGCCCCGCAGGCCGCCCGCCGGTCGCGGGCGTCGGTCCGCCGCCGGGTCGACCGGTGGCGGGACCGGCTGTTCTTCATCAGTCAGTGCGCGCTCGCCGCCGGCATCGCGTGGGCGCTGGCGCGGTACGTCGCCGGCCACCCGCAACCGTTCTTCGCCCCGGTGGCCGCGATGGTGTGTCTCGGTTTCAGTTTCGGTCAGCGGCTGCGCCGGGTGGCCGAGGTGATGGTCGGCGTGGCCGTCGGGGTCGGCGTCGGCGACCTGTTCGTCCGCTTCTTCGGCACCGGCGTACCGCAGATCGTCTTCGTGGTCGCGCTGGCGATGAGCGTCGCCGTCCTCCTCGGTGCCGGCACGCTGATGACCACGCAGGCCGGCATCCAGGCAGCGATCGTCACCACCCTGCTGCCGGATCCGGGCGCCGGGTTCAGTCGCTGGATCGACGCCGTCCTCGGCGGCGTGGTCGCGCTGGCCGCCGCCACGATCGCGCCGGCGGCGGCGATCCGGCGCCCCCGGCAACAAGCCTCCGAAGTGCTGAACGAGCTGTCCGAGACCCTGCAGGAGACCGCCGAGGGCCTCCGGATCAAGGACGACAAGACGGTCACCGACGCGCTCCGGCGGGCTCGGGCCAGCGAGTCGATGCTGGACGACCTGCGCAGTGCGGCCGACGAGGGCGTTGCCGTGGTCCGGCTGTCGCCGTTCCGCCGCCGGCACCGCGGCCGGGTCCAGCAGATCGCGGACCTCGTCGTCCCGTTGGATCGCGCGATCCGCAACATCCGAGTGCTGGTCCGCCGCTGCGCGGTGTCCGTCTGGCGGGACGAGCAGATGCCGGCCGAGTACCCGCTGCTCCTGGACCGGCTGGCCGACGGCACCCGCCTGATCGCCGAGTCGCTGTTCGAGCCGGCCGCCGACGTGGCCGCGCACCGCGTCCTGGGTGAGCTCGGCCGCCGTACGGCGGTGATGCCGCTGCCGACCGGACTGTCGGCGGTCGTGGTCCTCGGCCAGATCCGCTCGACCGTGGTCGACCTGCTCGAGCTCACCGGCACGACGTACGACGAGGCGCGGAAACTGGTCCCGCTCCGCCTCGACGGCCTGGATGAGAAGTAGGTCACACCAAAAAGATCGGCCGGATTCCCGTCATACCCGGCGCACGCGTGCGTCTCACCGGCATGACGATCCACCGACTGATGTCCGCGATGGCCAACGAGCAGGTCCGCCGGCTCGAGGACCTGCTCGCCGACACGAGCACCCCGACCACCGACGACCGGAGCGACGCCGCCGCCGAGCAGTAAGGCGCGTACCGGACGAACGGATCCAGGCGGCGCGCCCGGACGGTCTTGCCCACCGAGCCAGACCGCACGGAGTCGCACACGAACGCAGAGGCGCCCAGTGCGCCGCGCCGCCGGATCCGTGACCGGTGCACCGCCACAGAGGTGCACCGCACACCACCCGCCGGCCGTCCTGACGCCAATTGCGCGAGGCTCAGGCCAGGCCGGCGGGTGGTTTTTGTTGCACTAGGCCACCGTCACCTCGGTGGTCACCGAGTTGGCGATGAAACACTCCAGGTGAGCGCGGTGGTGCATCCGCTCGAGCGCCTCGGCGTCCGGCTCCGGACCGCCCCAGACGATCTTCGGGTGCAGCGTCACCCGGGTGATCGCCAGCCGGCCGGCCTCGTTCTTCGCCATCACGCCGACCGCGTGGTCGTCGTACGCGTCGACCACCAGGCGTTTGCGGGCCGCGATCGCCAGGAAGGTCAGCATGTGGCAGGACGACAGCGCCGCCACGAACGCCTCCTCCGGGTCGACGGGCCCCGGGGTGCCCAGGTACGCCGGGTTGGCCGACGCGGGCACGGTGACACCGCCGTCGAAGCGCCACTCGTGGTCGCGGTGGTAGGTGTCGTAGGTGAACTCGTGCCCACCGCGACTCCAGCTGACATCGACCACGTGCTCCGACATGCTCAGCTCACCTTCCCGAGACGTTCCCCCGGCACCACGTCGGCGCCGACACAGGATTGCATCGTACGGGGGTGTCCCCCGGCAGCTTGGCGACGAAGTCGCTGTCGTAGCGCGCCGCCATCCCGACGACCGGGAAGTCCGTGGTCACCACCTGGGCGCCGCTGGCCAACGCGATCCCGACCCGGCTGAAGTCCTTGTCGCGGATCGTCGCCATCGGCTCGTCCGACCGGGTGCGGATCAGGTACCCCTTCGCCACCAGCCGCTGGATCTCGGCCTGGTTGGCGCCGCGCGGGTCGTTCACCTGGGTGATCGCGGCGTCCGGCTCGCCCTCGGGACCGCGGGTGAAGACCGCCCGGCCCTCCAGGTTCGGCCGGCCGGCCCGGTACAGGTCGCGGATCGCGCCGGCGCCGCCGTTGTCGAAGTAGAACAACACCTGGCCGCGGACGGAGTCGACCGTCGGCCAGCCCTTGGTGAGCACCGACTGCTCCAGCGTCAGGCCGGGCCTGCGGACGTCGTCCGGGGTCAGGATCGCCTGCTCGGAGAACACCGAGCGGATCTCGTCATCGATTCGCTCCAGGTTGGCCGCGTCCCACGGCGGCGACTGCACCCCGCCGGCCGCGACGATCCTCGGGTCGGACTGCTTGAGCTCGAGGCTGATCGTGATCGGCGTGTGGTCCGGGTTCCGGTCTGACCAGGCCTTCACCTGCCGCAGGCAGACGACGAGCGACGCGCAGGTGCTGTTGTAGTCGAAGTCCGGGATGTGCAAGACCTTGATGCCAGGCTGCGCCAGCACCGGATCGGTGAGCGGCCCCTGTCCGGTCAGCTTCCGGATCAGCGGGTAGGTGTAGAGCCCGCCGTCCGGGTCCGGGAGCAGGTCGAGCTCGAGGGTGCGGATGTTCTGGTCCGCCAGCTGACCCGGGATCGCGGCGTGCGAGTACCAGAGGTTGACCGAGCCGGGGTTCTGCGCCTCCTGGACCTTCTGCTCGGCCGGGCTGAGCTCACGGTGGTAGGAGTTGTGCGAGCCCATCATCTGGAGCTGGTTGAGCCGCAGCCCGGAGCCGTTCTCGTGGCCCTTCGCCTGCGGAGCCTGCGGAGGCTGTGACGTCTGCTGGGTGCTGAGCACCGTACCGGCGAGTCCGGACGCGGCGATCGCGGCGGACGCCAGGCCGGCGACCACCGTTCTGCTGATGCGCATGGCGGGTGTTTCCCCTCCTGTGGACGGACACAAGATCATGCCTCGGCGCGGTGACGCCGATCTGACGGCAATCTGTCACAGGAAGGTGGCAACGTTGTCCCCCCAGAACATGGACAATGAGCGACATGGTGACATCGGGGGCGTATCCGCTGCGCCGGACACCGACCCAGGACCGGGCCAGCCGGCAGGTCGAACGGATCCTGGACGCGGCCTGTGCCGAGGTGGTCGAGCGCGGCTACGACGCCGCGTCGACGAGCGGGATCGCGAAACGGGCGGAGATCGCGGTCGGCAGCGTGTATCGGTACTTCCCGGACAAGCGGAGCCTGATCCAGGCGATCGAACGCCGGAACCAGGCGCGTTACACCGAGGCGGTCCGGGAGCGGCTGGCGCCGGTGACGTCGTGGCGGCAGGCGGTGGACGTCACTCTGGACACGTTCCGGGAGATGCACCGGACGGACCCCGGGTTCAAGGCGGTGGCGCTGAGCGGGCTGGGCGACCCGGACCTGGAGACGAAGCCGGGGGAGTTCGACGACCAGCACGCGGGTGAGTTCGCCGAGCTGCTGACGACGCGGTTCGGCGCCACGGACGGCCGCGAGTTCCGGCTGGCGGTCACGTTGAGCATCACCATGGGCGAGGCGCTCGCGCACCTGGCCGACCGCCTCACTCCCGCCGAGGCCGAGTACGTCCTGTCCCGGGGCCGTCCGGTGCTCTACGACCTCCTGGCCCCCCACCTGCAGGCGTAACAGCGAAAGCCCTCGCGGGCGGCGAGGACGAATCACCCGGAAGCTTTCTGGCTCAGGGCTGTGGAACAGGGTCCGCGTTGCGCGGACCCAGCTGCGGCCAGTGGCTGACCCGGCCGGCGATCCGGGCCCGGCGCGGTGCCCGGACGTCGTAGCTCACGATCACCCGGTCGCCCTTGGAGTAAGCAATCCTGCTGCCCGCCGGAAGCCGGCGGGAGACCTCGAACGGTCCCTCACCCCGGCGGGTGCAGTACTCGACGGTGACCTCGGTGTACTCCGTCGGTACGCCGCCTTTCAGCTGACCGCGAACCGGGCCACGGACCCGGATCACCTGACCAGCCGTCTTCTCTTCCGTGCCCGTGGGGAGCTTGTCCCGCCGGACCCCGGCGAGCACGTCCAGCACGATGCATGCCGTGACCAGCAGCACCAGGCCGAACCCACCGAGTACGAGGATCGTCAACATGGCACTCACCCCCGACGCGCCGCCCGCGGGCGGCGCGGTCGTCTTGGTCGATACTGCGTTGCGCGGCCCTTGCCGCACACCGGTGAGACGCCACCCGGGGGTGTTCGGTTCCCAAGTCCTGACAAACTGTCTGCCGCGTCAGTGACCGCCCATCCCGAACTGATACCGCGGCGGCACCGGACGGTTGGTGCCGAGGGCTTCCTCGGTCTCCACCCACAGGTCCGCGAGCGGGTTCGCACCCTCCCGGACGGTCGGCAACTGAAAGCCGTCGGCCAGCAGTTCGTGGGCGGTTCGCGGATCGCCGGTCCGCAGCGCGTGCCGGATCCGGAGCAGCCGGATACGCGGGTCGTCGGGACAGTTCGCGAGCAGGTAGCCGGCGCGATCCACGTCGACGGCCATCGCCACCTCGACTGCCTCGACCACGAGTTCCACCAGGTCGGGCGCCAGTGCGACCGCTCGTTCGTAGTACGCCAGGTCGCCGGTGACGAGGCCTAGGTTCCGCAGTGCCCACGGGTTGTCGCCGGCCTCGAGCCAGGCGGCCGCGGCGCCGTCCGTGTCACCCGCGTGGTGCCGAGCGACACCGCGGTGGTACCAGACGAGCCAGTTCTCCGCTGCCTTCTCCAGCAGTTCTCGCCAGCTCACCAGCGTCCCGTCCGGTACGGCGTCCGCCGCCGGCAACCGTCCGTCGAGCAGCGGCAACCAGGCGCGCTCCCGCGCAGTCATCGTGTCCTCGGCGAACGGCGTACCGGCTGAGACCGTCCAGCCGGTCCGGGCGAGCTCGAGTGCACCCCAACCGGACCCGACCGCGAGTTGCTCGGCCGGGACGGCGTCCGCGACCGTCAGCCACTCCTGCTCGCGGTCCCGCAGTTGGTCCAGCACCGGGCGGAGGGACTGGGCGCCGGCCGTACGGGCGGCGGTCCAGTCGTCGGCGTGCGCGGCCGCGGGGTCGACCGAGACCCGGCCGTACGCCTCGAGCCAGTGCCAATTAGTTGCTGCGGGCAACTTCAGGTGCTCCAGCTGGGTCCGGGCCAGGCCGGCCTGGATCTCTGCGTACCCGTGTCCGCGCAGGCCCGGTGACAGCCACTCCTGCCATCGCCGGCCGCCCGCACCCTCGCCCCAGACGAACAGTTTCCGGCCCTGCAGCCGCTCGGTCGAGGCTTGCGCGAGTCCGTGGCCGTCGGCGTCGACGGACGCGATCCACGGCCGTTCGCCGGCGAGTGGTTCGAAGAAGAAGTCGACCGCGCGGCGATGCCGCATCGGATAGGTCAGGTCGATCCCCTCGAACTCCGGGACGCCGACCAGGTCGAGGTAGCGTCCGGTCGCGCCGGGCCGGCCGGATCCGGCGTACCCGAAGCGCCAGGCCTGGTCGGCCGGGACCAGCACGCGGGTCGACGGGGACTGCTCGACGGCGATGTTCGACCACCAGTACGCCGGAATCTCGGCGTCGGACGGATTCTGCAGCCGGACGCCGACATAGAGGAATTCCGAGTCGCCCGGAAGCCAGAAGTCGAGTTGGGTGACGAGATTCCTGGTCCGTTCCAGCTCCCAGAGGCGGAGTACCGGCGTACCGTCCGGGCCGTCGACGCGGGCGGCGTGCATGGGTTCGCAGGTCCCGGTCCAGTGGCCGGTACTGCCGACGTTCCACTCGACGCCACCGGCCCACCAGGCGTTGCGCAGGGCAAGGTTGGCGGGCTGGAAGACCGGGTTGCGGTAGAGCAGCTCGGCACCGCTCGCCGTGTGGACGAGGGAGTAGAGGCGGCCGCCGACGCCCGGCAGCACGGTCGCGCGGAGGTGGTCGTTCTCCAGCACCAGAGCGGGGAACGTGCGGTCGGTCAAGTCGCGGTCGTACCCGTCCTGATTCAGGCACGGCAGTGGGCTGTGCAACCGGCCGTACCCGATGTTCTCGCGCAGGTCCGCGGGGAGGTCGTCGAGGTTCTGGACCTGGTGGAGCTCCTGCCGGCTGCTCAACGGGGCGAGCGGATTCTCCGCTCCGAGTGCGGCGGCGGGCAGGACCAGGTCTTGCGCGGAAAGGATCGTCACAGGTCCCATCCTCACGATTCTGTGCAAGTGCGTCTATCGGCGCCGGTTGTCCGCTATACATGGACCTCATGGACGCGGATGTGATCGTCGTCGGGGCGGGACTGGCCGGTCTGGCCGCTGCGGCCGAGCTGGCCGACGCGGGCCGGAGAGTACTGCTGCTGGACCAGGAGCCGGAGGCCTCGCTCGGCGGGCAGGCGTTCTGGTCGTTCGGCGGTCTGATGTTCGTCGACTCCCCGGAGCAACGCCGGATGGGCATCCGGGACTCGCGGGATCTCGCGCTCCAGGACTGGCTCGGCTCGGCCGGTTTCGACCGGCTGGACGACGAGGACAGGTGGGCCCGGCAGTGGGCCGAGGCGTACGTCGACTTCGCGGCCGGCGAGAAGCGGCCGTGGCTGCACGCCCAGGGCGTGCGGTTCTTCCCGGTGGTCGGCTGGGCCGAGCGCGGTGGCTACAACGCCGACGGCCACGGGAACTCGGTGCCGCGGTTCCACATCACCTGGGGCACCGGGCCCGGGCTGGTCGCGCCGTTCGAGCGCCGGGTCCGGGAGGCGGTCGCGAAGGGGCTGGTCGAGCTCCGGTTCCGGCACCGGGTGGACGAGCTCACCCTCACCGGCGGGGTCGTCGACGGCGTCGCCGGCAAGGTGCTCGAGCCGAGTGACGTCGAGCGCGGGCTGCCCAGTTCGCGGACCGAGGTGGGCGACTTCGCGCTGACCGCGCAGGCGGTGATCGTGACGTCCGGCGGGATCGGCGGCAACCACGACCTGGTCCGGTCGCAGTGGCCGAAGCGGATGGGCGAGCCGCCGAAGCGGATGATCTGCGGGGTGCCTGCGCACGTGGACGGCCGGATGCTGGCGATCACCGAGAAGGCCGGCGGCCGGTACGTGAACCGGGACCGGATGTGGCACTACACCGAGGGCATCCAGAACTGGGACCCGGTCTGGCCGATGCACGGCATCCGGATCCTGCCCGGTCCGTCGTCGCTCTGGTTCGACGCCACCGGCAAGCGGCTGCCGGTGCCGCTGTTCCCCGGGTTCGACACCCTGGGCACCCTCGAGTACATCATGCGGACCGGGTACGACTACACCTGGTTCGTGCTCACCCAGAAGATCATCGAGAAGGAGTTCGCCCTCTCCGGCCAGGAGCAGAACCCGGACCTGACCGGCAAGGACATCCGGGGCGTGCTCGGCCGGGCCCGCGGCGGCGCGACCGCGCCGGTGCGCGCGTTCATGGACAAGGGCGCCGACTTCGTCGTCCGGGCGAACCTGCCCGACCTGGTTCGCGGGATGAACGACCTGACCGGTGACAACCTGATCGACCTGGACGACCTGGAGCGGCAGATCGTCGCCCGGGACCGCGAGCTGACCAACACCTTCACCAAGGACCTGCAGATCACCGCGCTGCGCGGCGCCCGGAACTACCGCGGCGACAAGCTGATCCGGGTGGCCACACCGCACCGGATCCTCGACCCCAAGGCCGGCCCGCTGATCGCCGTACGGCTGAACATCCTGACCCGGAAGTCGCTCGGTGGTCTGCAGACGGATCTGGAGTCGCGGGTGCTGCGAACGGATGGTACGCCGTTGCCCGGTGCCTACGCGGCCGGCGAGGTGGCCGGTTTCGGCGGCGGCGGCATGCACGGCTACCGCTCGCTGGAGGGCACCTTCGTCGGCGGCTGCCTGTTCACCGGCCGTACGGCGGGACGCGCGGCGGCCCGGGCGGTGTCGTAGGAGAACACCCGTCCACCGGCGTATGTGTGCCGCGACCCTCTGTCCGGTCGCAGCACCGGCTTCTAGCGTGGCGCCATGCGCCGCCTCGCTCTGTTCTCCGCCGTCCTGCTGCTGACCGGTGTGACCGTGCCGGCCGATGCCCACCGTCAGGTCCGGGTTCCCGGTGCCGAGCACCAGCAACTCGCACACCTCGACGACCTGACCACCGCCGGCACCGTCAGGTCCGGGCACACCAATCCGGCAGACTACGCCGGTCTCACGCACTCGGGTCTGCCACAGCAGTCCGGCGTCCCCGGCGTCCAGATCGACGGGTACTTCCCGGACAGCTCACACACCAACACCAACCACGGCTGGAACCACGACTCCCAGTTCGTCATCCGGCTGCCGGAGGAATGGAACGGCGGCCTGGTCGTCTCCGGCTCACCCGGCGTCCGGGCTCAGTACGCGAACGACCGGGCGATCTCGGACTACGTGCTCTCGCTGGGCTACGCGTACGCCGCGACCGACAAGGGCAACACCGGCGCCGAGTTCTTCGAGGACGGCGTGCGGCCGGGTGACGCGATCGTCGAGTGGAACCTGCGGACCACGCAGCTGACTCGCGCCGCCCGGGCGACCGTCGCGCAGTACTACCGGCGTCCGGCCCGTGAGGTGATCGCGGCCGGCATCTCCAACGGCGGTTACCTGGTGCGCTGGCAGCTCGAGAACCACCCCGGGCTGTACACCCGCGGAGTCGATCTCGAGGGCACCCTGTGGACGGCGGGCAAGAACCTCTTCACGTTCCTGCCGCCGGTGATCAGGGGCTACGAGCAACAGTCTCCGGCGCTGATCACCGCGGCCGGTTTCGATCCCCGGTCGGACTTCCTCTGGGAGTACCACTACTCGGTCTACTGGAAGCTGACGCAGCGGATCTACGCGGCCGAGCTCGATCCCACCTACGTCGGCAGCGAGGCCGACTACGACTTCTCGCGGCGCCCACAGGCCCAACGAGCCGTCCAGCGGATCGCGTTGACCGGGAAGATCCGCCGGCCGCTGGTCACCATTCACGGCACGTACGACAGTCTGCTGCCGATCACGCAGAACTCGGACGTGTACGCCGCGATGGCCCGTCGTACCGGCCTGCACACGTACCAGCGGGTCGAGGCAGGCAACCACGTCGACGGACTCGTCGACGCCTACCCCGGCCGGCTGGTCCCGCTCGTGCCGCTGCTGCAGCAGGCGATCAGAACACCATCGTGAGCAGGTCGGCGAACAGCTCCTGCTCGTCGACCTCCAGCCCGCGATTGGTGAACCAGGTCGCCATGTTGTGGCAGTCCCGCAGCAGGAAGTCCATCCCCTTCGGGTTACCGACGATGTCGACCACCTGCGGGAGGTCGATCATCACGATCCGCTCCCCCTGGGCCAGGACGTTGTAGGGCGACAGGTCGCCGTGGGCCAACCCCGCCCTGGCCAACTCACGCATCCCGTCGCGTGCCTGCTCGAAGTACCGACCGAGCAGGTCCTTCGGCGGCCGGACCTGGGCGAGCCGTGGCGCGGCCCCGCCCTCGCCGTCGTCGATGAACTCCATCAGCAGCTCGGTGCCGTCCACCTGGACCGGGTACGGCACCGGGACGCCGGCCTTCCACAGCCGGCAGAGCGCGTCCCACTCGGCGTACGCCCACTGCCCCGCGGCGACGCTGCGGCCGTGCGCGGTCTTCTTCGCCATCGCGCGGCTGTCCCGGCTGTTCCGGGTCCGCCGCCCTTCGACGTACGACGTACTGCGGTGGAACGACCGGTGTTCCTCGGTGCGGTACCGCTTGGCGGCCAGCAGCGAGGACCGGGCCGGGTTGTCGCCGATGGCTTCGACGGCCCGTTCGATCAGGAAGACGTCGGCTTCCTTGCCGGTTTTGAGGACGCCGAGCTCGGTGTCGATCGCGCCCTGTTCCGTCACCACCCAGTCCGGGCGGGGATCAGGTCCGCGAGAACCGCGCTCGACGTCCAGCCAGGTGGACCAGCGCTGATCCGGGCCGAGATGCTCGTCCACTTCCTGGAAGCGGAAGACGAACGCGTCGGCCGGATCGGGTTGGGACTCGTCGCCGGCCAGGCCGGCCCAGCGGGAGTCGAAGTCAGCGAGGTCAGAGAGTTCTGAATCGGTACGAAAGACGTCGGAAGACATCCGGAGTGCTCCTGAACGGTGAGGTGGGACTGATGCGGACATGCCGCAGCACAGTGATGGCCATCCGTCAGCCCTCCTTAGGTTCAGGCAGCGCTCGTCGCCGCACGGGTCGACTCAGGATGCCGGGCGCCGGCCCGGCCGCGCAAGCGATTTATCGCGGCCGCGCGAAGCTACCTGAACTGCGAGCGCGCGGTCGGCCGCAACCGCAACTCCTGCACCGGCTTCGCCGACCGGCAGACGAGCTCGGGCAGGACCTTGCGCTGCCAGACCTGCGACGCCGCGAGCCGCCGGCGATGATCGTCGTACGCCGCCTCGTCGGGGAAGCGGGCGAACCACGCCAGCACCACCTCGTCGCGCAACGGCAGCGCCGGAAAGTTGTTCTCGGCAACCAAACTCTCGAACACGGCCACTGGTTCCGCACCACTCGCGGTCAGCGCCGGGAGAACGTGGTCGGTGAAGAACTCGACGAAGCCGTCACCCGGTGCACCCCGGTGGCAGACAGCTCCGGCGATCACCGAGTCCGGGACGAAGGTCGCACCGATCGGGGCCCGCGGGGAGTCGAGGCGCGGGTAGCCGTCGCGGAGCTCGATCGGCCTGAGCAGCAAGGCGTTGTCCGAGTCGATCATCGTCCGGTTGGCCGTACCGGAGTGCGCCCGCCAGACCGGGCCGCTGTAGAAGGCGGCCAGGGCGTCAGCCCGCGACCGGAGGTCGGCGAAGCCACGGAGCCAGACGAACCGGTCCGGGTCGTCCAGGTCGCGGAACTGGCCGACGATGTGCATGCCGGCCGCTTCCTGGCCCTCGACGAAGTACTCGTCGAACACGTCGACCAAGATGTCACGCTGCCCCGGGTGCAGCGTGTACTGGCGCAGGTCCACGACCGCGCAACACTCGTCCATCGGTTCCTCCTGAAGGTCCGGCGACGGCCAGTCAACCAGTCAAACCTGACAGTGGCTGTCAGCGAATCAGGGTTTGCGGAGTGGGCACTGGGGGTGCAGCACGGGGAGAACAGCCGCCGGGCATCCCCGCCCGGCCCTAGAGATTGGAAGAACCATGGGTCTCATCCTGTGGATCATCGCGGCGATCCTCGTCATCGCAGGGATCGTCTCGCTCGTCCGCGGTCAGCTGCTGTGGGGCGCCGCTCTGATCGTGATCGGCCTGCTGGTCGGTCCCGGCGGCGTCAGCATCTTCACCTGATCGGTCCCACCACGTCGTCCCACGCAGCTCCCGCGTGGGGCGGCGCTGTGGGTCCGGCCACGGACGACTGAGCCGGCGCAACGCGGTGTCGGAGCCGCGCGGCCCCACGGACGATCTCGTCCGGTGACGCGGCCGCCACGTAGCTGAGCCGGATCTCCAGCTCGCACAGCGTTGCTGACGCTGGTCCGGTCGGTGCTGCTGATGGGCGAGCACCTGCCCGCGGCCGCACCGATCACGGTGGTCGTCGTCCTGCTCCGCATCGTGCTGACCCAACAGGCGCGGTAGTTTCGGTCCATGGCTGCGACCGGCGAGGCGATCCCGGTCGACACGGCGCGCCGGATCGCGCTCACCGCGCAGGGATTCGCCGATCCCCGGCCGTCCGGCCGGGTCGACGCCCGTCATCTCCGGCGGGTCCTCGAGCGCATCGGCGTACTGCAGGTCGACTCGGTGAACGTCGTCTGCCGCTCGCACTACCTGCCGCTGTTCGCCCGGCTCGGGCCATACCCGCGCGCCACCCTCGACCGGATGTCGTGGGGAGCCGACGACCGGGAGCTGTTCGAGTACTTCTGGGGCCACAAGGCAAGCCTCATCCCGCTGAGCAGCTACCCCTTGTTCCGCTGGCGGATGCGGGCGGCCGAGCAGCAGGACTGGACGGCCGACGACCTCAGCCCGGACCTCACCGCGCCGTGGTCGGTCGTCACCGGGATGCGCCGGCTGACCACCGAACGGCCTGGGTACGTCGACGACGTGCTGGCCTTGGTCACCGACCGCGGACCGGTGACGGCCGGCCAGGCGAGCCCGGACGGCGTACGGCGGAAGCGGACCGACCCGGACCCGGACCCGTCCACCGGAACGATGTGGAACTGGCAGGACGCGAAGATCGCGATCGAGTACCTGTACTGCGCCGGGCGGGTGACGATCGCCGGCCGCCGGAACTTCGAACGACGCTACGACCTCACCGAACGGGTGCTGCCCGACGCCGTCCTGCGCGAACCCGAGATCGGTGCGGACGAGGCCCGACGCGAGCTGGTCCGGATCGCGGCCCGCGGGCTCGGCGTGGCCACCGCGCGGGAACTCTGCGGCCGCGGCGGAACGGCGCACTTTCCGTTGCCTCTAGCAACCGCCCGGCAGGTGATCGGTGACCTCGTCGATGCCGGCGATCTCGTTCCGGTGCGCGTCGACGGCGTACCGCAGCAGAGCTACCTGTGGTCCGGGGCGGAGGACCGGCCGGTCGACGCGCGGGCCCTGCTGTCGCCGTTCGACACGCTGATCTGGAACCGGGACCGGACCCATCGGCTGTTCGGGTTCTTCTACCGGATCAGCATCTACACGCCGGCCGCGCAGCGGGTGCACGGCTACTACGTGTTGCCGTTCCTGCTCGGTGACCGATTGGTCGCCCGGGTCGATCTGAAGGCGGACCGGAGGAGTTCCGCCCTGGTCGTCCCGACCGTCACCGCGGAGGACGGCGTGCCCGTGGCCGAGGTGGTCGAGCCGCTGGCGGCCGAGCTCGCCCTGATGGCGTCCTGGCTCGAGCTCGACCGCGTGTCGGTGACCGCGGACAGCGATCTCGGCAAAGCGCTGCGCGGTGCATAGGGCGGCGGCAGCGGGGCACCGGGCAGGCACTGCAGTCGATGCACTCGGGAGACGTGGTGAAGATCGGATACTTCCTGTCCAGTGAGGAGTACACGCCGGCACAGCTGATCCAGCAGGCCCGGCTCGCGGAGGAGGCCGGGTTCGACGCCCTGTGGATCAGCGACCACTTCCACCCCTGGAACGACGAGCAGGGCGAAAGCGCGTTCGTCTGGTCGACCATCGGGGCCATCTCCCAGGTCTGCGAGCTGCCGGTGACAACCGCGGTCACCTGTCCGACGGTGCGGATCCACCCGGCGATCATCGCGCAGGCGGCCGCCACCAGCGCGGTGCTGCTGAACGGGCGGTTCACACTCGGCATCGGCAGCGGCGAGGCCCTCAACGAGCACATCCTCGGCAGCGTCTGGCCGACGGTCGACGTCCGGCTGGAGATGCTCGAGGAAGCGGTCGAGATCATGCGGCGGCTGTGGACCGAGGACGGCTTCGTCAACCACCACGGCAAGCACTACACCGTCGACACCGCCCGGATCTACACCCGGCCGGAGACACCGCTGCCGATCTACATGTCCGGGTTCGGCCCGGAGGCGACCGACGTCGCGGCGCGGATCGCGGACGGGTACATCACCACGTCGCCGGACGCCGACCTGCTGAAGCGGTTCCGGGACAACGGCGGCGGCGACAAGCCGGCCCAGGTCGGGTTCAAGGTCAGCTACGCGCCGACCGAGGAAGAGGGCATCGAGCAGGCGCACCGGATCTGGCGGAACTCCGGTCTCCCGGGCGAACTGTCCCAGGTGCTGCCGTCGCCGCGCCACTTCGAACAGGCCAGCGAACTGGTGACCAAGGAGTCGACCGCCCAGTCCGTGGCCGCGGGACCGAAGGCGGACGCGCACGTGCAGGCGTTCAAGCCGTACGTCGAGGCGGGCTTCGACGAGATCTACGTGGCGAACATGGGGCCGCACTCGGTCGACATGATGAACCTCTACCGCACCGAGGTCCTGCCCGAACTGCGCCGGATCTCCTGAAACTCCGCGCTGTCACGTCAACTGCGCGAGGGCGGCACGGAGGTCGTGCACGAAGAGGTCGAAGTCGCGGCGGTACTCGCGGGAGCGGACCACCGAGGACGGATGGACGGTCGCGATCGCGGCCGTCCCGTCCCGGAGGACCTGCGGCAGCCCTCGTTGTTCCGTGACCTTGAACCCGGTTCCGAAGACTGCCCGGGCGGCGACCGCGCCGAGCACGACGACTATCGACGGCCGGACGATCTCCAGTTCGCGATCCAGCCAGGGATGGCAGGCGCCGATGTGCCCCGCGCCGGGCGTCTTGTGAATCCGGCGTTTACCTTGGCGCTCGAACCGGAAGTGTTTGACAGCGTTGGTCAGGAACACGTCCGACCGGTCGATCCCGACCTCGGCCAACGCCTTGTCCAGCAGGCGTCCGGCCGGCCCGACGAAGACGTGTCCTTCCTTGTCCTCGACGTCACCGGGTTGTTCACCGATCAACATCATCCGCGCCCGGGCCGGACCTTCTCCGGGAACAACGCGTTCGGCGTACTGGTAGAGGTCGCAGCCGCGGCACTCTGGCAGCGCGGCGGTGAGCTTCTTCAGACCGCCGTCGTGCGGCACCCACTCGGCCGCGCCGGTGAACTTGTCCACGATCGGCCGGTTCCCAGTTCAAACAGCTGTAACACCTCAGGGGTTGAAAGCGACCGCCGAGTTTGATCTGGTGGGGACTGAGTGGTTCAGCCTTGATGCCACGCCGCAGGACGACCCCGACGAGGTTTCTCCCGTGACGATCGCACCTGTCAGTACTGCCGACTCGAAGCAGCGCGTCGCCGACACCACGCAGGAACTGCTGATCGAAGCCGACCGCACGCCCGACCCGCGGCACCAGGAACTGCTCGACGAAGTCGTCATCCTGAACGCACCGGTCGCGCGCTCGATCGCCTCTCGCTACCGCAGCAAGGGCGTGGACCCGGACGACCTCGAGCAGGTCGCCTACCTCGGTCTGGTCAAGGCGGCCAACGGCTACCGGCTGGACGCCTCCACGGCCTTCCTGTCGTACGCCGTACCGACGATCCGGGGCGAGCTGAAGCGGTACTTCCGCGACTGCGCCTGGACCGTGCGGCCACCACGCCGGGTCCAGGAGATGCAGGGCTCGATCGCGGCCGCCGAGTCCGAGCTCACCCAGCGACTCGGGCACCTCCCGAGCGAGCAGGAGACCGCCGAGGCGCTCGGGACCGAAGCCGACGAAGTGCTCGAGGCCACGTCGGTGCGCGGCTGTTTCACCACGCTGTCACTGGATGCGCCCGGTTCGGCCGAGGGCGGCACCAGCCTGCTGGACACGGTCGCCGACGCCGAGGACGGCTACGAACTGGTCGAGAACGTGCAGACCCTGACGCCGGCCGTCGCCTCGCTGGGCGACCGGGACAAGCAGATTCTCGAACTGCGGTTCTGCAACGGCCTGACGCAGGAGGAGATCGGCAACGAGCTCGGCGTCAGCCAGATGCAGGTCTCCCGGCTGCTCCGCGGCATCCTCGACCAGCTCCGCACCAGCCTCGCCGATCCACGGATCAAGGCTCAGTAGGCATCACGAGGTCCAGCGCCACTCCCGGACCTCCGGCAGGTCCTCGCCGTACTTGGTGACGTGCGCGCGATGCCGCACCCGCTGGTCCGCGAAGTACTGCCGGGTCGCCACCGCCCGCGTGCCCAGCGACGGCACCCGGTCGATCACGTCCATCGCCAAGTGGTAGCGGTCCAGGTTGTTCAGCACCACCATGTCGAACGGCGTGGTCGTCGTACCTTCCTCGATGTAGCCGCGAACGTGCAGGTTGTCGTGTCCGCGCCGGCGGTAGGTGAGCCGGTGGATCAGCCACGGGTAGCCGTGGTACGCGAACATCACCGGCTTGTCGGTGGTGAACAACGCGTCGAACTCGGCGTCCGAGAGCCCGTGCGGGTGCTCGGTCGAGTCCTGCAGGCGCATCAGGTCGACCACGTTGACGACCCGGATCCTGAGCCCGGGCAGGTGCTCCCGCAGCAGGTCGACGGCGGCTATCGTCTCCAGCGTCGGTACGTCGCCGGCGCAGGCCATCACGACGTCCGGGTCGCCCTCGTCGTTGCTGGCGAAGTCCCAGACCCCGATGCCGCGGGCACAATGCAGTGCGGCCGACTCCCAGTCGAGCCAGTTCGGCTGCGGTTGTTTGCCGGCGACGACGACGTTGATGTAGTTCCGGGTCCGCAGGCAGTGGTCCATGGTCGACAGCAGCGTGTTCGCGTCCGGCGGCAGGTACACCCGGACGACCTCGGCCTTCTTGTTCACCACGTGGTCGATGAACCCGGGGTCCTGGTGCGAGAACCCGTTGTGGTCCTGCCGCCACACGTGCGAGGTGAGCAGGTAGTTCAGCGACGGGACGGGACGCCGCCAGTCGAGCCGGTTGATCGTCTTCAGCCACTTCGCGTGCTGGTTGACCATCGAGTCGACGATGTGCACGAACGCCTCGTACGACGAGAACAACCCGTGCCTGCCGGTGAGCAGGTATCCCTCCAACCAGCCCTGACAGGTGTGCTCGCTGAGCATCTCCAGCACCCGGCCGTCGGGGGCCAGGTTCTCGTCGGTGGCCCGCCGGTCGCCCAGCCAGGCCTTGTCGGTCGCCTCGTAGACGGCGCTCAGCCGGTTCGACTCGGTCTCGTCCGGACCGAAAAGCCGGAGGTTGTTGTACTCGGCGTTCAATCGGAAGGCGTCCCGCAGGTACGCCGCGAACACCTTCGTCGGCTCGCCGTCCTCCGCCCCGGGCCGCTTCACCGGTACGGCGTACTCCTCGACCGGAGGCAGCTCCAGGTCACGCGCCAGCATGCCGCCGTTGGCATGCGGGCTCGATCCCATCCGCAAGTCCGGACCGGGCGCGAACTCCAGCAACCGTTCGACCGGCCGGCCGTCGTTGTCGAACAGCTCCTCCGGCCGGTAGCTGCGCAACCAGGACTCGAGCTGCCGCAGGTGCTCCTCGTTCGTCCGTACGCCGGACAGCGGCACCTGGTGTGACCGCCAGGTGTCCTCCACCGGTAGGTCGTCGACCGTGTGCGGACCCGTCCAGCCCTTCGGCGTCTTCAGCACGATCATCGGCCAGGCCGCGCGCGCCGGCCGCTCGGGCGACGAGCGCGCCTCCAGCTGGATCTCGTCGATCCGGTCGAGGCAGTGGTCCAGCGCGGCGGCCATCGCCTGGTGGACGGTCGCCGGGTCGGAGCCCTCGACCAGGTACGGCTCGTGGCCGTAGCCCTGCAGCAGCGCGGTCAGCTCCTCGTCGCCGATGCGCGCGAGCAGGGCCGGGTTGGCGATCTTGTAGCCGTTGAGGTGCAGGATCGGCAGCACGGCGCCGTCACGGACCGGATCGAGGAACTTGTTCGAGTGCCACGAGGTCGCGAGCGGGCCGGTCTCGGCCTCACCGTCGCCGACCACGCAGGCGACGACCAGGCCTGGGTTGTCGGCGGCCGCGCCGTACGCGTGACTCAGCGAGTAGCCCAGCTCGCCGCCCTCGTTGATCGACCCGGGGACGTCGGCGGCGACGTGACTGGGGACGCCGCCGGGGAACGAGAACTGCTTGAACAGCCGGCCCATCCCCTGCTCGTCCTGGGTCGTGTTCGGGTACGCCTCGGTCCAGCTGCCCTCGAGCCAGGTGTTGGCCACGATCGCCGGACCCCCGTGGCCGGGCCCGATCACGCACAGGAACTCGCGCCGGCGCTGCCGGATCACCCGGTTCAGGTGGGCGTAGACCAGGTTGAGGCCGGGCGTCGTACCCCAGTGTCCGAGCAGCCGCGGTTTGATGTGCTCCGGACGCAGCGGCTCCCCCAGCAAGGGGTTGTCGAGCAGGTAGATCTGTCCCACGGACAGATAGTTCGCTGCCCGCCAGTACGCATCGAGGCCCTGCAACTCCTCGTCGCTCAGCGGGGTGGCGTCGATCTGTTGCACGAGATCCTCCGTCTAGGGGGTCAGCAGCACCTTCACCGCTCCGTCACGCTTCTGCTGGAACATTTCGTACGCCGCCGGTCCCTCGCTCAACGGTAGGTGGTGAGTCGCGAAACCGTCCACGTTCAGCGGATCCTCGTCACCGAGCAGCTTCAGGATCCGGTCGGACCACCGGTGCACGTTGGCCTGGCCCATCCGGAACTGGAGTTGCTTGTCGAAGATCGTCAGCATCGGCAGTGGGTCGGCCATGCCGCCGTACACCCCGATGAGCGAGACCGTGCCGCCCCGCCGGACGGCATCGACCGCCAGGTAGAGCGCCGCCAGCCGGTCGACCCCGAGGGTCTGCATCACCTTGCGTTGCAGGGCGTCCGGCAGGTAGCCGGCGAGTTGCTGACTGACCTTGGCCACCGGCGAACCGTGCGCCTCCATGCCGACGGCGTCGATCACCGAGTCCGGCCCGCGTCCCTCGGTGCGGTCCTTGATCTCGTCCGCGACGTCGTCGCTGTACTCGAGCACCTCCACACCGTGGAGCTCCGCGCGCTTGAGACGCTCGGGCACCAGGTCGACACCGATCACGCGGTGTCCGCGGTGCATCGCGATCCGGCAGCACATGTCACCGATCGGCCCCAGCCCCAGTACGAGGACCGTGCCGCCGTCGGGGATCGCGGCGTACTCGACTGCCTGCCAGGCCGTCGGGAGTACGTCGGACAGATAGACGAACCGGTCGTCGGGCGGCCCGTCCGGGACCTTGATCGGGCCGTACTGCGCCTGCGGAACGCGCAGGTGCTCCGCCTGACCGCCGGGAACCTGACCGTAGAGCTTGGTGTAGCCGAACAGAGCCGCCCCCATGCCCTGCTCGCGGACCTGGGTCGTCTCGCACTGTGTCTGCAGATCCTGCGTGCACATGAAGCACGAACCGCAGGCGATCTGGAACGGTACGACGACGCGGTCGCCGGGCTTCAGGTTGGTGACCTCGGAGCCGACCTCCTCGACCACGCCCATCGCCTCGTGGCCGAGAATGTCGCCGGGGTCGAGGAACGGGGCCATCACCTCGTACAGATGAAGGTCGGACCCGCAGATCCCGGTCGTCGTCACCTTGACGACTGCATCGGTCGGTTCCTGGATCCGCGGGTCCGGCACGTCGACGACTTCCACCGAGCGCTTGCCCTGCCAGGTGAGGGCCTTCACTAGCGGCCCACAGCCTTCTCGAGCTGGGCCTTGGACATCTTCGACCGGCCCTTGATGTTCTTCTGCTTGGCCTCGTTGCACAGCTGCTCCTTCGTCCGCCCCCGGGAACCGCTGTGCGACCGCAGTCCGCCGCGGCGGCCGGACGAGATGTCCTGAGTGGAGGAGCGGCTCTTCTGCTTGGCCTCGCCGGACCGCGCGCGTTCCTTGTTCACGGTGCGGGCCGCGATCTCCTCGGCGGTGTCCTCGCTCCGGCCGCGCTTCTTCAGCCCGGTCTTGATGTGCTCGTACTGGCGCTCACGTTTCGGGCTCGATCCTGCAGGCATTCGCTTGCTCCTTTCGCGCTGCTCGCCCGGTACCCCCGGACGTACGGAACAATCAGCCCGGCGGGGCCGGCACGGGGTTCGCGGCCAGCGCTCGCGCGACCGCCACCAGGTTGCTCGCCATCGCCCGCCCGGTCTTCGCCGACCAGTCGTGGCCCTCGTCGGTCTCCGAGTAGCTCGGCCCTGGTCCGGGACCCTTGTTCCAGTACGTCCAGGCCTGCCCCGGGATCGTGTAGCCGATGTCCACCAGGCCGCCGCAGATCTCCGAGATCACGTGGTGGGCGCCGTCCTCGTTGCCGGTGACCACGATGCCGGCGACCTTGTTGTACGCGACCGGCCGTCCCTCGTCGTCGGTCTCGCTGAGCATGGCGTCCATCCGTTCCAGCATCCGCTGGGCGATCGACGACGGCCGGCCGACCCACGTGGGGGTGGCGACGACCAGGATCTCGCTGTCCAGCAACTGCTGGTGGATCCCGGGCCAGTCGTCCCCGGTGCCCTCGTCGCTGCTCACCCCCGGCTTGATCGTCAGGTCAGCCAGCCGGACCCGGTCGACGTCGACCTTCTCCTCCTGGAGCGCCTCGACCACCACGTCGGCCAGCAGGTCGGTGTTCGACTCGCCCGGCGAGGGCTTCAAGGTGCAGTTCAGAACCAGTGCCCGCATCACGTCTCCTTCGGGTAGGCCCTCGCCGGTTCCCCGCCCGCGGACCCTCCATGCAGGGTCCGCGGGCATGCATGGACTCCCCACCCGCGGGCACCCGGGGAGCGACAGTTACCGACCCACGAAGGAGAAGAACGATGGGTATCGGAGACAAGATGAAGAACGCCGCCGAGGAAGCCAAGGGCAAGGTCAAGGCGAAGACCGGCGACGCGACCGACGACCGCGACTTGCAGGCCGAGGGCGAGACCGAGGAGTCGGTGGCCGCCCTGAAGCAGGCCGGCGAGAAGGCCAAGGACGCCTTCAAGAAGTAACCCGGGCCACCGCAGGTCCGCCACCCCGGCGCAGATCCCCCCGCAGGCCGGGGTGGTTCTGTGCGCGGGGGAGTTCCGGTAGCGTCGGTGCCGTGGACTTCGAGGAGGCGGCCGACACGCTCTACGCGGCGTCCGCGGCCGACTTCATTGCTACTCGCAACGAGCTGGCGAAGCAGCTGAAGGCGGACGGTGACCAGCTGGGATCGACTCGGCTGAAGGCGATGCGCAAACCGACGGTCGCCGCCTGGGTGACGAACCTGGTCGCCCGCGAGCTGCCGGACGAGCTGGACGACCTGCTCGCGCTCGGCGACGAGTTCCGCGAGGCGACCGCGGACCTGGACGGCGAGCGGCTGCGCGAGCTGGCCCCGAAGCGGCACAAGGTGCTCGACAAGCTCGCCAAGGAGGCCACGAAGCTGGCCGAGCAGCAGGGCCAGAAGATCAGCGCCGACGTCGGCCAGAAGCTCCGCGAGACCCTCGACGCGGCGCTGGTCGACCCCGCCGCGGGTGACGCCGTACGGGAAGGTCGGCTGAGCAGCGCGCTGCGGCACGTCGGCTTCGGGGTGGTCGACGAGAGCGGCGAGCCCACCAACGTCACCCCGCTGACGGACGAGCGCCGGCAGAAGGCGCGGGAACGCCGCAAGGCGGAGACCGCGGCGGAGGAGGAGTCGGCCGCCGCGCGCCGCAAGCGCGAGAAGGCCGAGCAGGAGCAGGAGGAACGGGAGGCCGCGAAGAAGGCCGAGGCGAAGGAGGAGTTCGAGGCGGCGGTCTCGGCGGCGCAGCAGGCCGAGGCGACGGTCGAGGACCTGGACAACCAGCTGGATGAGGCCCGCGAGGCGCTGGCCGAGGCCCAGGAACGGGTGCGACGGCTGGGCGCCGAGCTGGACGACGCGCGCCGGGCCGCCCGGGACGCACAGAAGCACAGCCGGGAGGCGCGGAAGCGGTACAACCGTCTCTGACCTGGGTACCGGCGCGGACGACGAGAGGAGCCGGGCGATGGCGCGGTCGATCTGGAGCGGGTACATCAATTTCGGACTGGTCTCGGTGCCGGTCGGGCTGTACAGCGCGACCGAGGAGCACGAGGTCGACTTCCACCAGTTCCAGAGGGGGACCTCGGACAGGATCCGGTACAAACGGGTGAACGAGCGCACCGGACGCGAGGTCGACTACGAGAAGATCGTCAAGGGTCACGACCTCGGCGACGGCAAGTACGTGATCGTCGAGCCGGAGGAACTGGACAACATCGCGCCCGGCAAGTCGCGGTCGCTGGAGATCTCCACCTTCGTCGACCTGGACGAGATCGACCCGATCTACTACCAGAAGAGCTACTACCTGGGCCCGAAGGACGCCGACAACAAGGGGTCGTACGCCCTGTTGCGGGACGCGCTCAAGAAGACCAACCGAGCCGGGATCGCGAAGTTCGTCATGCGCGGCAAGGAGTACCTGGCCACCATCCGGGCCCAGGACAAGGTGCTGGTGCTGGAGACGATGTACTTCGCCGACGAGATCCGCAACCCGGCCGAGGAGCTCGACGACCTGCCGGCCAGGTCGAGTGCCGGCAAGCAGCTGTCGATGGCGGCCGACCTGATCGAGGCGATGAGCGGCGAATGGAAGCCGAGCGCCTACACGGACACCTACACCGAACGGGTGAAGGACCTGGTCGAGACCAAGCGCAAGGGCAAGGAGGTCGTCTTCACCGAGGAGGAGCCGGAGGCCACCACTCCGACCGACCTCGTCTCCGCCCTGCGTGCCAGCGTCGAGGCCGCCCGCAGCCGCCGTACGTCCGGCGCCACCAAGAAGACCACGAAGAAGACCTCCGCGAAGAAGTCCACCGCCGAGAAAACCACGGCCAAGAAGACCACGGCGAAGAAGTCCACCGCGAAGAAGTCCACCGCGAAGAAGACCTCCAGCCGGAAGAAGGCCGCCTGACCTGACTACTCGCCGGGCGTAGGCAGCAGGTAGCTGCTCGGGTTGGCGGGGGCGCCGGCGTCGAGCCAGCGGTGGAAGCCGGCGGGGTTGCGGCGCTCGAACTCGTCCAGGCAGATCCGCCGTACCTCGGCGACCGCCTGGCGGTCACGCGGTCCCGCGCCCTGGGCCAGCTGGGTGGCGGTCTCCGTCCAGAGGCCGCAGAGCTCCTCGATGCTGAGCGGGCACTTGAGCGAGGCGATGAGCTGCTCGTCCTCCTGGAGCTCTGCCTGCTTCAGCTCCTCGAGCGTGCGCTGACTGCGTGATGGTCGCGTCCGGCGCTCCGGCGTGACGAGATCGATCAGGATGAAGAGCCCGGCGACGAGCAGCGCGACCGCCAGCCCGATGGCACCCCACGCCATCAGCCGCACCAGACCCGGGAGACACAGCACCCCGGCAGCCGCGGCTCCGGCGACGACCACGGCGGACCGGTACGGCGCGTCGTCGGCAACGTGCCGGATCACCGCGGCCAGCGGCCACACCAGCGCGAAGACGACGGCGAGCAGGATCGACGCGGCCAGCGGACCGAAAAGCAACACTCCGGTCAGGACCCCGGTCGTGCCGACGCCCAGACCGCCCGCGACCGCCATCCGACGCACCAGCGGGGAGGGACGCCTCACCGGATCTCACCCACGACACACCTCACCTGCACCCGCCCCACAGACACCTACCCCCAGAACGAACGGCCTCCCGTCACCGTTCCCGCCCGGGCGTGGTCAATCAGCCGCCGGTCTCCGAGTTCGGGGCGTGCACCGGCTTCGACTGGGCCGACCGGCGCTGACGCAGGTGGATCGACCCGCCGACGATCGCGGCCACCGCGAGGAACTCGCTCTGCCAGTTCTGGAAGGACTCGTACCAGAACTGCGACGTCCAGACGTACTGCCAGGCGGTGACCGCCTCGCCACCGTGCATCGTCTGCTCCTCGCTGTACGCCCCGGCACCGGTCACCGCGTGCAGCCAGAAGGACAACAGGAAGACCAGCCCGAAGGCGATCGCGAGCGAGTTCTCGTACAGCCAGAGCACCGTGGCGGATCCGTGCCGAACCGGCCACGGTGCCTCCTGGTCGTTACGGTGCTCCCGCGGGTCCTCGTCCTGCGGGGCCGACCCCTCGAGCGGCCTGGACTCCGCCGACCCCTTCTGCACCAGGTACGCCGTCAGCAGGACGTACATTCCCATCTGCAGGAACTCGGACTCCCAGTTCTCGAACACCGCCTCACCGAAGGAGGAGGAGACGAGGTACTGCCCGAGGCTCTGCGGCGGCTGCCCGTGGTCGGCCAGCTCGGAGTTCTCCTGCGCGTGCCCGGTGAACAGCAGCCGGATCCGGGTCAAGCCGCGCTGGGCGCCGGCTCCGCGTGGTCGAGCGGGTGGGCGATCTCGTCCGACGGCATCCGGCCGAAGTACACCACCAGGAACGAGATCAGCGCGGGGCCGATCCCGGCGATCAGGAACACCGCCGTCAGCCCGAGTACGGCGCCCGCCGGCCCGGCCAGCGCCATCGACAGCGGCATCAGCAGCAGCGAGACGAAGAAGTCCAGGCTGGCGATCCGGCCTCGCAGGTGGTCAGGCACCCGGCGCTGCAGCAGCGTCCCCCAGATCACCATCGCCGCCGAGCTGGTCACGCCGACGACAGCCGCGCCCGCCATCATCATCCACAGGTCGCGGGCGAACCCGAGCACGGCGAACGGCAGCGACCCGACGCCCCACAGCAGTGTCATCACGGTCAGGTACCGCCGCGGCAGGCTGCGCGACGAGATCAGCAGCGCGCCGGCGGCCCCGCCGATGCCGAACGCGGCCAGCACGAGTCCGAAGTCGCTCGGTCCGCCGCCGAGCTGGTCCCGGACGGCGAACGGCAGCAGCACCTCGAGCGGCCCGAGGATCAGCAGCACGAACACCGTGCCGAACAGCAGCGAGGCGAGCAGCCAGCGCGTCTGCCGGACGTACCGCCAGCCTTCGCGCAGGTCACCGAACACGGTCCGCGCATCGGCCTTCTCGCCGGTGTCCTCGACGTCACCCGGCTCGACCGGCTCGAAGCCGCTCGACGGCACCCGCATCGCGAGCACGCAGCCCGCGGAGAAGAAGTAGGTGAGCGCGGTCACCAGGATCGCGACCCCGGGTGACAGCGCTGCGATCGCCAGACCACCGAGCGCCGGCCCGGTCGCCTGCTGGGCCAGCGGCCGCAGCGTGCCCTCCAGCCCGTTCGCGGCGAGCAACTCGTCGGCCGGCAGCAGCTTCGGCACGAGCGCCGTGTACGCCGGGATGAGGAACGCCTCGCCGGCGCCGATCAGGACGGCGGCACCGGCCAGGTGCCACACCTCGAGCAACCCACTCAGCGCCAGCCCGGCGACGACCAGCAGCACCAATCCCCGGACGGTGTCGGCCGCGATGATCACGCTGCGCTGCGACAACCGGTCGGCCGCGATCCCGCCGAACAGCACGCAGACGACGAGTCCGATGCTGTACGCCGTCGTCACCACCGACAGCTGGACCGGCCCGCCGCCGAGCTCGATCACCTGCCAGGCGAGGGCGACCAGCCACAGCCCGCTGCCGAGCAGCGCGACCGCCAGTCCGGTCCACAGCAGCCGGTAGTCCCGATGGCGCAGCGGTTGAACCGCCTTCCAGCCCACGTCACCCTCCCCTGGTCGTTCCGAGGAGCATACACAGACGAACAGTTCACATGTCAACTGTTGTGATGCGCACCGAACGTCGTACACTTTCCACCATGCCGACGACGATGAGCACCGAACAGCTCGGTGCCTGGCGGGCGATGTACCGGGCGGACACACTGCTGTTCACGCATCTCGACAACACTCTGCGCTCCCGGCTGAAGATGGGGTACTTCGAGCACGAGGTGCTGCGGAGCCTCGACCAGGCCGGCGGCCGGCTGCGGATGGCGCCGCTCGCGGAGCAGCTGATGATCTCCCGCAGCGGCTGCACCCGGCTGGTCGGCAAACTCGAGGACAAGGACGGCTGGGTGGTCCGCCGGAACACCCCCGACGATCGCCGGGCCACCTGGGCCGAGCTCACCCCGGCCGGCCGGGAGGCGCTCGCGGCTGCTCAACCCGTGGTCGAGGCTGTGGTGTCGACGTTCTTCGCCGATCATGTATCAGATGAGGACCTTCTCCGCGCGAGCAGAATCCTGGACGTCCTGGCCGACGCGAACCCGAACGACGACGGGTTCGACTGCGGGCTCTGAGACGGGCGGCTCGACGACTGCGGGCTCCGACCGGTGACCGGCGTCGACGAGCGGTTCGCCGAGCGCGTCCGCGGGCTGAAGCCGACGCCGGCCGACCTCCCGACGGACGAGCTGCGCAGCTTGTACGACGCCCAGCTCGGCAGCCGGCACGCGGACCTCGCGGCCCGGTGGATGCAGTCGCGGGGCCAGGGGTTCTATACGATCGGGTCGGCCGGCCACGAGGGCAACGCCGCCGTCGCGGCGGCAGTGCGGCCCACCGACCCCGCGCTGCTGCACTACCGATCCGGCGCGTTCTACCTGGCGCGCGCCGAGCAGTGCGGCTCGAAGGAAGGACTGCGCGACATCCTCCTCGGAGTCGCGGCTGCCACCGTGGAGCCGATCGCCGGCGGCCGGCACAAGGTCTTCGGCCGGCACGACCTGGCGATCATCCCGCAGACCTCGACGATCGCGTCCCACCTGCCGCGGGCGATGGGGGTCGCGTTCTCGATCTCGCGGTCGGCCAAGCTCGGCGTCTCGTCGCGGTGGCCGCACGACGCGATCGTGGTGGCCAGCTTCGGCGACGCCTCGGCGAACCACTCGACCGCGACCGGCGCGATCAATGCCACCCTGCACGCGTCGTACCAGGGTCTGCCGATGCCGTTGCTGCTGGTCTGCGAGGACAACGGGATCGGGATCAGCGTGCGCACACCGGAGGGCTGGATCCGGCAGGCGTACGGGCAGCGGCCCGGCCTGCGGTACTTCGACGCCGACGGCACCGACGTCGCGGCGGCGCTGTCGATGGCCAGGGAGGCGGCGACGTTCGTCCGGCGCAACCGGCGTCCGGCGTTCCTCCGGCTGCGGACGGTCCGGCTGCTCGGCCACGCCGGCTCCGACGTGGAGGCGGCGTACCGCTCACCCGCCGAACTGGCCGCGGACGAGGAGCTCGACCCGCTGCTCGGTACGGCGCGCCTGCTGCTCGGTGCCGGTCACACGCCCGACGAGGTCATCGAGTGGTACGAGGACAAGCGGTCGGAGGTGATGCGGATCGCGGCGGAGGTCGCCGGTCTGCCGCAGTTGCCGACCGCCGAGGCGGTGGCCGCGCCGCTGCGCTTCCCGGACCCGGCGAAGGTGTCGGAGTCGCTGCCGCGGCGCAGTACCGGCGAGGACCGGCTGACCCTGAGCCAGTCGATCAACCGCGCGCTCGCCGACGTGCTCGCGTCGTACCCGGAGGCGATGGTGTTCGGCGAGGACGTCGGCCGCAAGGGCGGCGTGTACGGCGTGACCCGCGGGCTGCAGAAGGCGTTCGGCCCGGCCCGCGTGTTCGACACCCTGCTGGACGAGCAGTCGATCCTCGGCCTGGCCCTGGGCGCGGGGGTGTCCGGGCTGCTGCCGATCCCGGAGATCCAGTACCTCGCCTACCTGCACAACGCCGAGGACCAACTGCGCGGCGAGGCGGCGTCGCTGAAGTTCTTCTCCCAGGAGCAGTACGCGAACCCGATGGTCCTGCGGATCGCCGGGTACGGCTACCAGAAGGGATTCGGCGGCCACTTCCACAACGACGACGCGATCGGGGTACTGCGGGACATCCCGGGCATCGTGATCGCGTCGCCGTCGCGGCCCGACGACGCGGCCGCGATGCTGCACACCTGCGCGGCCGCCGCCCGCTCGTCCGGCACGGTGAACGTCTTCCTCGAGCCGATCGCGCTCTACCACCGGCGGGACCTGTACGACGAGGGCGACGACGCATGGCCGGCGTCGTACCCCCAGGAGCCGGTGCCGATCGGGAGCGCCCGGACGTACGGCGACGGGACCGGGCTGACCATCGTCACCTTCGGCAACGGTGTGCCGATGAGTCTCCGGGTGGCGGCGCGCGTGCCCGGCGTCCGGGTGCTCGACCTGCGCTGGCTCGCGCCGCTGCCGGTCGACGACTTGTTGCGTGAGGCAACCGCCACCGGCAAGGTGCTGGTCGTCGACGAGACCCGGCGCTCCGGCGGGGTCTCCGAGGGCGTGCTGGCGACCCTGATCGACTACGGGTACACCGGCCGGCTGGCGCGCGTCGCCAGCTACGACTCCTACGTCCCGCTGGGCGCGGCCGCGCACCACGTCCTGGTCAGCGAGCGCGAGATCGAGACCGCCGCCCGCGAGCTGCTCAGCTGAACAGCCGCTGCCAGACCGACTTCTTCCGTGGCTCGTCCGCCGGCTTCGCCTCGTGCACGCGGGTCGGCTCGGGGCGATGGGTGCGCCAGTGCTCGAGGATCTCCTCCTCGTCGACCGTTCCCACCGGGACGACCGGGCCGGTGGTGTCGCGGATGCTGACGAGGATCCGCTGGTTCAGGTCGGCGAGGTAGTCGCGCACCTCGGACTCGCGGCGCATCCGGGCGACCTTCTCGTGGACCTGCTGCTTCTCCTTGCGCAACTGGACCGCGGCCGGCAGCAGCGCCTCGACGTCGAGCTGCTCGCGGCGGAGGTAGTCCTTTACCCACCAGTCCGGATCGTGCCCGTCGGGAAGTTTCAGGGGCTTCCCGGCCCCGGCCAGGTCGTCGAACTCGCCGGCCTTCTGCGCCTGCTGGATCTGGGCCTCGACCCAGTCCTGGGTCTTCATGCCCGGTGGCTTCCGCTGGGTCATGAGCTGTACCTCATCCGTCGTCGGCTGCCCTCATCCTACCGGCTTGTGAATGCACTCACAAGGTGCCGCAATTAGGGTGGAGGCCACACCAGAGAGGGGATGCGCGATGGCGGTCGAGGTTCTGTCGGTGGTGGCCGGTGATCGGGTGGCGGAGACGGTACGACGGACGCCGTCGACCAACCCGGCGCGGTTGAGCGAGGTCGTCGGGACGGTCGGCAGTGCCGGGCCGGAGGTGTTCGCCAGGGCCGCCGGGGCCGCGCGGGCCGCGCAGCCGGCCTGGGCGGCGACCCCCGCACCGCAGCGCGGCCAGGTGATCGCGAACGTCGGCCGGCTGATGACGGCCAACAAGGAACGCCTCGCCGGGCTGGTCACCCGCGAGATCGGCAAGCCGATCGCCGAGGCCCGGGGTGAGGTCCAGGAGATCATCGACACCTGCGACTTCTTCGTCGGTGAGGGCCGCCGGCTCTACGGGCAGACGGTTCCGTCGGAGATGCCGGACAAGCAGTTGTTCACGTTCCGCCGCCCGGTCGGCACGGTGGCGGTGATCACGGCCGGCAACTTCCCGGTCGCCGTGCCGTCCTGGTACATCGTCCCGGCGCTGCTGTGCGGGAACACGGTCGTCTGGAAGCCGGCGGAGTACTCGGCGGTGGTGTCCGACGCGTTCTACGAGATCTTCGCCCACTCCGGCGTACCGGCCGGCGTCTTCAACGTGGTGTACGCCGACGGTCCGGACACCTTCACCGGGCTCGAGCAGGCGCTGCAGGCCGGACTGGTGGACAAGGTCGGCTTCACCGGGTCGAGCGAGGTCGGCATCCGGATCGGCGAGCTGTGCGGCCGGCACCTGCAGACCCCGTGCCTGGAGCTCGGCGGCAAGAACCCGATGGTCATCACCGAGGACGCCGACCTCGACCTGGCCGTCGAGGGCGCCCTGTTCTCCGGCTTCGGTACGGCGGGACAGCGCTGCACGTCACTCGGTACGGCGATCGTCCACCGGTCGGTGCACGACGAGTTCCTGGACCGGTTCGGCCGGGCGGTCGCGGACGCGGCGATGGGTGACCCGACCGAGGACGTGCTGTTCGGGCCGCTGCTGGACGAGAAGTTCGCGGCCGGATTCGAGAAGTCGCTGCGCTGGATCGAGCCGCACCACCGGGTGATCGGCGCGACCGGCCGGGTCACCGCCGACAACCCGCGGAAGGGGTTCGTGGGCGACCCCGCGGCCGGACTGTTCTACCACCCGGTGATCGTCGCCGCGGTCCGTCCGGACGACGAGCTGTTCCTGAACGAGACGTTCGGGCCGGTCGTCGGAGTCGCGACGTACCGCGACCTGGACGAAGCAATTGCCCTCGGCAACACGCCCGGGTACGGCCTGTCCAGCTCGATCTACACCACCGACCCGGACAAGGCGTTCCGGTTCGCCCAGGGCATCTCGGCCGGGATGGTGAGTGTGAACAACTCGACCTCCGGCGCGGAGGCGCATCTGCCGTTCGGCGGGAACGGCCGGTCCGGCAACGGTTCCCGGCAGAGCGGGGTCTGGGTGCTCGACCAGTTCACCCGCTGGCAGTCGATGAACTGGGACTACTCGGGCAGGCTGCAGAAAGCGCAGCTGGACACGGCGACGGTCGAGGCCGACCTCTCGTACCAGCTGCCCTGATGGCGCCGATCCTGCCGGCCGCCGCCGACGTGGTGATCGTCGGCGGCGGGGTGATGGGCACCAGCATCGCGTTCCACCTCGCCGAGGCGGGCGTCGAGCGCGTCCTGCTGCTGGAACGCGACGGGCTCGGTTCCGGTTCGACCTCGAAGGCGGCCGGCGGCGTCCGGGCGAACTTCTCCGACGAGCTGAACATCGCCCTCGGCGCCCGCAGTCTGGAAGCCTTCGCCCGCTTCGGCGAGCGGCCGGGCCAGGAGATCGACCTGCACCGCGTCGGCTACCTGTTCCTGCTCGAGACCCCGGACCAGCTCGAGCTGTTCCGTGCGAGCACCCGGCTGCAGAACGCGGCCGGCCAGCCCACACGGATGCTCGGCGTCGACGAGGCGGTCGCGCTCGCACCGATCATCTCGCCGGACGGTCTGGTCGGCGCCTGCTTCTCACCGAGCGACGGGCACTGCACGCCGGAGTCCGTCGTACTCGGCTACGCGTCGGCCGCCCGCCGGCTCGGCGCCACGCTGGTGACCGGCTGCGAGGTCACCGGCATCGATGCCGATGGCAACCAGATTCGGGCGGTCCGGACCGGTCGTGGGACGGTCCGGACCGGCACGGTGGTCTGCGCGGCTGGCGCGTGGTCCCGGCAGCTCGGGGAGCTGGTCGGTGTCGACCTCCCGGTGACCCCGCTGCGGCGGCAGATCGTGGTCACCGAGGCGATCGCGGGGCTGCCGTCCGGGCTACCGATGACGATCGACTTCAGCAGCACGTTCTACTTCCACCGCGAGGGTCCGGGCCTGCTCGTCGGCATGTCGGACCCCGAGGAGCTGCCCGGCTTCCACCTGAACCGCACCGACACCTGGCTGCCTCGTCTCACCGAGCGGATGGAGCACCGTGCACCCGCCCTCCTGGACGTCGGCCTGACCGGCGGCTGGGCCGGCCTGTACGAGAACACCCCGGACCACAACGCGCTGATCGGCGAGGCCGACGGCGTGTCCCGGTTCCTGTACGCCACCGGCTTCTCCGGGCACGGCTTCCTCCAGGGCCCCGCGGTCGGCGAAGTCGTCCGCGACCTCTATCTCGAGCGCACCCCGTTCGTCGACATCTCTCCGCTCCACGCCGGCCGCTTCACCACCGACACCCACCGCGCCGAGCGGAACGTCGTCTGATGACCCTGCTCCTCACCCGGTCCGACATCCTCGGCGTCCTCGATCCCACCGCGATCCTCGACACGTTGCGGGCCGGTTTCCACCAGCCCGCCCCGGCCCGGCCGATCCGCAGCCGCACCGACCTTCCGGGCCCAGGTACGGCGACCGCCCTGCTGCCCGGCGTGGTCCAGGGCGTGCCCGCGTACACGGTGAAGGTGAATGCGAAGTTCCCAGCGGCTTCGCCCGCGCTGCGAGGTGTCGTCTGCCTGCACGACCTGGCCGACGGCTCGCTGCTCGCACTGATGGACTCGGCCACGATCACCGCCTGGCGAACGGGTCTCGCCGTGGCCCTCGCCACCGACCTCCTGGCCACTCGGGCCTCGACGGTCGGGGTGATCGGCGCGGGCGCACAGGCGGCGATGGTGCTCCGGGGACTCACCGAGCTCCGCGACGTGACCAGGGTGGTCGTGCACGACCTTGACCTGGACCGTTCAGCCGCCTTCCTGGCCAACCAGGCGATTCCCGGTCAGACCGCGCAGAGTCCGTCGGAGGTGGCTGCGGACGCGGACCTCGTCGTACTGGCGACCTGGTCCCGGAAGCCGTTGCTGACGGCGGCGGACGCGCGGCCTGGGCTGCACCTCACCACGGTGGGTGCGGACGAGCCGGGGAAGGTGGAGCTGTCCGCGGAACTGCTGCTTCGGGCGCGGGTCATCGTCGACGATCTCGAACTGGCCGTCGGTATGGGCGCTCTGGGCAACGCCGGGCTGGGCGCCGAGGCTGCCCACGGCACGCTCACGCAGGTGCTGACCGGCTCGCGGACAGGACGCGAGACGGCTGACCAACTCACCGTGTACGCGCCGGTCGGTCTGCCCTGGCAGGACCTGGCGATCGCCTGGCCGGTCTACCAGGCCGCCGTCGCGGCGGGGAACGACCGGGCGATCGACTTCCTCAGCTGAGACAGCTCAGGGCTCTTCGTTGCGAGGATCGTCGGCCGGGTTCTGCGGCCAGTTGTCGGGGTCGCACCACTCTGGGTCCCAACCGCGCTGGATGCAGTACTGGCGGAGGATCTCCTCACGGGTC